>DATING010000036.1:0-5371 GCA_035474555.1 Longimicrobium sp.
GAGGCAAAGGCGGATCCGCTGGACGCCGGGTACACCGCGGAGCGCCCGCCGGTCCCGCGCGACCGTCCCCCGATCCTACGGGGGTGGCGGCGCGGGAGGTTCAGGCGACCGGCAGGCGCCCGCCGTCCGCTCAAGCGGGCTTGGCCGTGCCGCCCATCCGCGCGTAGGCCGCATCGTACCGCGCCGCCATGGAGCGCAGGTCGCTGGCGGCCTCGTCCCAGCGCCCCTCCATCTGCGTGCGCACCTGCCGCATCTCCTCCGCGTCCTCACCGCGCCGCGCACGGCGGAGGGCCGGCCACACGTTGCGGGTGCTGGCGATTACCTGGCGCGCAATGCGGGGCAGGGGGCCCGAGGTGGCCGCGAGCACCTCGTCCATCGCCTTGCGCGCCACCCGCGCCGAGGCAGCCGTTTCCAGGTGCCCGGCCATGAGCCCCTGGTCGATGAGGAACGCGCGGGTCCAGTACTGGTTCAGGCGGTCGGTCGCCGTCTTGATGGTGAGAAAGTACAGCACCTTTCGCGAGAGCCGCTTCGCCAGCCCAAGCGTGAGGCGAAGGGGGATTGCCGCCCAGCCGCCCCGGCTGTCGCCCTCGCCCAGAACGGCGCGGACGTCGTCCGGAAGGGTGCGGCCCCGGGCGCGCGCCACCGCGCCGGGAATGCGCCCGCGAAAGAACCCCTCGAAGGCATCATCCATGAACGGCACCGGGATCAGCACCGAAAGCCCGGCCAGCGTGGCGTCGGCGTAGCGCGACCACTCAAAGGCGGTCGTCCGCTCGGAAGGCATCGCGGTTCGGAGTACGGGGGAGCGTCGGCGACCGCCGCTCTCGTTCCGGGGCGGCGGTCCGGTCTCCGGGGGCCGATTGCACGTCACGCGCCGGGCGGTGCGGACGCATCCTCATCCACCGCTACCACCGTCTGCCCGCGCCGCCGGATGCCGGGCTTCCGGAGAATGCGGATCAGCGTCCCTGCGCGGCGCCGTTCGGGGCGGGCCGCGGCCGCGCCATCGCCTGCACCCACTGCGGCACCTCCGGTTCCCCGGCGAACGCGGTGCCCCGCTTGCCCGCCGTGAGCGCCCAGCGGTGGATCCAGGTGATGCCGCCCGGGCCCGTGTAGGTGTCCGGCGACGTGTACGCCGGGTCCCGCATCGCCCGCTCCAGCGGCACGAAGCTGTAGCCGCGCCGCGCGTACATCCGCGCCAGCCGCCCGAAGTGCTCCGCGTTCAGGTTGTTGGCGTGCAGCAGCAGCACGTGCGGGATCTCGCGCCCCAGCAGCGACACGGACTGCTGCTCGTAGTACGCCGTCACGCGCTCCATGTAGTCCACGTACTCGTCCGCCACGCGCCGGCGGACGGAGTCGGCGGGGGCCCGGTCGTACGCGGCCGCAAAGAGGTAGTCGTGGTTGTCGATGGTGACGGGGGCCACGCGGTAGCCGCGCTCCGCCAGCGACGCCTCGAACCGGCGCCGGTCCTCCATCGACAGCCCCGTGTGCAGGAACGGGTGCCGGAAGAACTCCGGCCGGCGCCCCGCCTCCGCCAGCACGAGCTTCGTCACGCTGTCGCCGCGCGCCACGTCGGCGATGTACGCGTCCACGGGATGGGTGTGGAAGTCGATGTGCGAGTACCCGTGGTTGCCCAGTTCCAGCCCCGCCCGCGCCCAGCGCCGCAGCAACTCCACCCGCCGCGCGTCCACGCGGCCGTCCGTGAGCAGCTTTTCCTCGTTCACGAAGCCGATGGCCGGCACGCGCTGCTCTGCGATCTGCCGCAGCAGTCCGTCCGTGATGCGCGTGTGCTCCTCGACCGACCGGCCCCGTTGCGAGACCCCCGGCAGATCGTCGAACGTGACCGCCACCATCCGCGCCGGCTGGGATGCCGCTTGCGGCTGCGCGGCCGACCGGGTGGCGGCGGCGGGCGGTGCCTCGCGCGCCGGCGCATCCCCGCAGACGCGGGCGAGGACGAGCAGCGCGGCCGTGGCGATGGAGGCGGTGCGTGCGAGGATCATCTACTGGATCTGTCCTGGGATACGGATCGCGCGCCGTGCGTCCGATCCTGCCGTTGGTGTCGGCGGAGGCCGACAGTGTGAAGTTGTAGCCGCGAATTCATTAGTCCCGGCCCCCGTCGCGGATCCGGCTACGCCACCCGGCCGACGGCTCGCGCGAATGGCCGAATCCGCCCTCGCGGCGGTGATCGGATGTCCATCCTGCCACCACTTCGTCCCGAGCGGCCGAATCCGCCGATTACCGCCTATCCGCTCCGCCGCCGTGCATCACCGCCCCATCCGCTCCGCCGCCGCGCGGATGCGGACCGTGCGCTCCAGCTCGTCGCGCGACTGCAGCACCTTGCGGCGGATGTCGGCGGGGAGGGCCGGGGTCTCGGCGAGAAAGCGGTCTACCTCCGCCAGCGCCTCCGCGCTCACGTGCCCGCCCACGAAGGCGCTGATCCAGCGGGGGAGAAAGAAGATGCGGCGGTTGTCGCGCACCCACTCCAGCCGGTCCAGCGACGGCCGCAGGTACCGCAGCGTGAGGGCGGAGTGCGTGGGCGCGTTGAAGTTGCCCAGCGCCGACGTCACCCAGTCCTCGTTGAGCCCCGCGTCGTCCAGGAACCGGCCGAAGTACTCCGCCTTCACGTCCGCCGCGGGGATGGCCGCCCCCGCCACGAACGCGCGCCGCGACCCGTCCGGCGTGGTGTCGCGCGCGCTTTCCGCCGCGATGAGCGCGTGCGGGTCTGCCGCGCCCTGGCCAATCAGCCGCTCCACGATGGACCAGCGCGTGGGCTGCTTGACGGCCTCGCCGTTGAAGGTGCGCCGCTCCGCCAGGTACTCGCGCAGGATCGCCTGCCCCGCGGGGGTGCGCGCCGTGCCGGCCAGCATGTCCAGCGCGGCCTTGCGGGCGCCGTAGCTCAGCGCCTCGTCGTCCGCGCGCGCCAGCAGCAGCCGCTCCCACTCGGCGAACAGGGGCGCCGCGCGGTCCTCCGGCAGGTACGACGACAGGCCCGTCCACGCGCGCCCCATGTTGAGCGACGCGATCTGCTCGTCCCCCTCGCGCGGCAGCTCGCGGACGACGATGCGGGCGTAGCGCGCGGGATCCATCCGCCCCTCGCGCACCTCGTCCCACAGCGCGCCCCACAGCATGGCGCGGCGCAGGCCGTCCGTCTCCTGGCCCACGTGCTCCGCCACGAACTCGCGGCTGCGCTCGTCCAGCAGGAACAGGCCGTAGCCGTAGTCGCCCTCGTTGCTCCACACGTAGTCCGGCGCCGGCAGCCCGCGCGCCGCGGCCACCTCCAGCACCTCCTGCGCGCCCGCGACGGGAATGACCACGTCCTCACGGTCGCGGTAGGCCAGCCGCACCCGCACGTGCACGGGCCAGTGGCCGCCCCGGTCGCCCGGCATCTCGCGCGCGGGGCGCTGCCGCAGCGTCAGGCGGTGGATGCGCCCGTCGCGCACCTCCAGCCCCGTCTCCACCACCGGCATTCCCGCGCGCAGGATGTACTGCTGGCCGAACACCTCCAGGTCCACGCCCGACGCCTCTTCCAGCGCCGCCAGCAGGTCCTGCCAGGTGGCGTTGGAATAGGCGTGGCGGCGCAGGAAGAGCGTCATCCCCGCACGGAACGCCGCGTCGCCGACGATCGCCTCTAGCTGCTTGAGGATGGCCGGCGCCTTGTTGTAGACGATGGGTCCGTAGTTGCTCTTTGCCAGGTCCAGGTTGGGCAGCTCCTGCCACACGGGGGTGGTGCCGCCCGTCTGGTCCGTGGCGTAGGCCAGCGGCTTGTTGCGCAGGTAGAACGTCTTCCACGCCTCGCTGCCGGGGTCCAGCTCGTCCTGCATCCGCGCCGCCATGTACGTGCTGAAGCCCTCCTTGAGCCACAGGTCGTCGAACCATCGCATGGTCACCAGGTCGCCGAACCACTGGTGCGCCACCTCGTGGTAGATGGTGCTCTTGCGGCTGATGGTCTGCCCCAGCGTGGGCGGCTCGCGGAATACGAACGTGTTCTCGTTGTAGAAGACGGCCCCCACGTGCTCCATCCCGCCAAAGGGAAAGGCGGGCGCCAGCAGCATGTCGAACTTGGCGAAGGGGAACTCCACTTCGAAGTAGCGCTCCAGCCAGCGGATGGCACGGCGGTTCACGTCCAGGAGCGTGTCCGCGTCCACCTCTGCCGCGCGGCTGGCGCGGGCATACAGGGTGATGGGCCGCCCGTCCGCGTCCGACGCCCAGGTGCGCCACGGCCCCGCCGCGAACGCCGCCAGGTAGGTGCTGATGGGCTCCGTCTCCTGGAAGGTCCACCGCGCCGTCTCGCCCGCGTCCTCGCGGGTGCCGGGCCCGTTGGCCAGCACCCGCCAATCGCGCGGGGCCGTGATGCGGTAGCGAAAGCGCGCCTTGAGGTCCGGCTGGTCGAACGAGGGAAGCAGCTGGTTGGCGTCGGCGGGAACGAGCAGCGTGTACAGGTACGTGCCGCCGTCCGATGCGTCGTTGAAGCGGATGATGCTGGCCCCCGCCGCCGCGATGCGCGCCGTGAAGCGTACGTCCACCGTGTTCTCGCCCGCGCGCAGGTGCCGCGCGGGAATGCGCAGGTGGCCGTTGCGCCACTCCGCGTCCGCCACCGGCTGCCCGTTCACCGCCAGCGCGCCCAGCGACGGCCCGCGAAAGTCCAGCACCAGGTCGCCCGCGGGCGCCTCCCGCTGAAAGGTGGCCGTTACGCGGCCGGGGGCGCTGTCTTCCGCTGTCACGTCCAGTTCCAGCAGGTAGCGCACGTCGCGGAGCGTGGCCGCCCGGTGCCGGGCCAGCTCCAGCGAGACGCCCGGCTGCATCAGCTCGTCGACGGAAGGAACGCGCGGCGCCTGCGCGCTCACGGCCGGCACCCGGAGGGCGGCGGACAGGAGGAGAAAAGCGGCGAAGCGTGCATTGCGGGATGTCGTCATCTACAGGTCCTTCGATGGATCACAGTCCGCGGATCAGGCAGCCCAGGATGAGCAGCGCGCCCCCCAGCAGCAGGGCCCATTGTCCCGCGTCGTACGGAATCTCCACCCCCGCCACCCTCTCCAGCGCGCCCACCCGCCACAGGAGCACGGCGAGCACGAGCGTGGTGCCGCGCGGCGGCTGCGGCCGAATGCCGAGCCGTGCCATGGGCGCACCTCCGGGCGAGGTGGATGCGGAGCGGGGCTGAATCCAAGGTAGACGCGCGCCGCCCCGCTGGACAAGCGGAGCGGCGCGCGGTCCGGATCGCAGGAGAGGCCCTTGCGTCAAGCGACGGGCAGCAGTCCGCCATCCTCCCCTGTGGGCATCCGCTCGATTCTCAAGATCTCAGCCGCGGTGTCCGAGTGCAGAGTGTGCCACATGTCCCAGTCTTGCTGCAAGCCCATCCAGAAGTCGGCGGTCATGCCGA
>DATING010000037.1:0-5320 GCA_035474555.1 Longimicrobium sp.
CGCCGCGCTCCCGGCGCCGCGGGGCCGCGGGACGGCGGGCGCCACGCGGCTAGGACCCATTCCCCCGCAGGTCCTCCAGGTGCGCGCGGGCGCTGCGGATGCGGCGCAGGGCATCCCGGCGCGCGGCCCAGGTCTGGGGCAGGCGCAGCAGGTTCCACCCGATGGCCTGCGCCACGATGGGTGCGTTGGCCACGGGACCGTACGGGCGCAGGCGCACTTCGAACTGCGACGCGCGGTCCGAGGTGTCACGCGGCTTGAGCGCGTTCACGGCCACCCACCCCGCCGTCTTGAGGCCCATCCACCAGCCGAAGTTCTTGTAGCGGTGACGGATCAGGTTGCGCATCTGCAGGTACGCGCCGCGCCGGCTGGCGGCGCCCAGCACGTTGCGCCCGGCGTTGTGCCACACGGGGGTGTTGATGTGCACCAGCCGGAACCCGGCGGCGAACAGGCGGTGCTGAAAGTCGTCCTCGTCCGCGTACGCGAAGTAGGCGGGATCGATGGGGCCCAGCAGGTCCACCGCGCGGCGGCGCACGAGCATGGCCGCCCCCTCGATCCAGTTCCCGTCCTTCACCGTCAGCTCGCGCCACGCCGCCGACGCCTCGTCCAGCAGCGAGGGGTCCACCCAGCGCAGGGCGCCCAGCATGTTGAACCCCACCACGCCGATGCGGGGGTCCGCCTCCGCCGCCTGGACGGCGTGGCTCACGCAGCGCGGGTCCAGCCGCAGGTCGTTGGTCAGCAGCAGCACGTACTCCGCACCGGTCGCGGCCGCCTCGTCGAAGGCCACGTTCAGCACGGAGTAGCCCAGGTTCCGGGGCGAGCGCAGCACCCGCACCTGGGGAAAGGCCGCCTCGGTCCACGCCGCGCTGTCGTCCGTGCTGGCGTTGTCCACCACCATCACGGAAAGCGCGGGGTAGTCCTGCGTGACCAGCGTGGGCAGGAGCGACTCCAGGTGCTCGCGGCCGTTGTAGTTGAGCACGGCGGCCAGCACCCGGGGCAGCTTCCCGCCGGCATCGGTGGTATGCGTCATCCGCGTAAGATCGGGGTTCGCGCGCCGGGCACCCATGCCCGGCAGCAGCGGGTCCAGCCGGACGCCGGCCCGCGCGGCGGCGTGCTCCACGCGTTCGCCCGGCCTCGTCCAGGATCACGGACGTCCTCCCGCCGGACGCGCGCGGCAGGAAGTGCGCTCCGTGTACCACGGTGCCGCCCGCGGGTTCCGCCCTCCAACCCGTTGGTCAGCAATACGTTGCCATCGCCGTGCCGCATCACGAACAGGCGGGCATCCGGCCGGCCGTGCGCGTGCGGGAGCCGGTCTTTCCTCGCCGTCCCCGCCCGTCCCGTCACGCGGGACGGGGGACGGGGGTGCCGCCCACGGGGCGCGAGGCCACGCCCCGCAGGATCTCCAGGTAGCGCGCGGCCAGCGTTTCGCGGGCAAAGTGCCGGCCCACGTACTCCCGCCCCGCGGCGCCCATAGCCGCCCGCTCCACCGCGGGTGTTGCGAGCAGCCGCAGCACCGCGTCCGCGATGCCGCGAGGGTCGCCCGGGGGCGCGACCAGGCCGCCGCCGCTCTCCTGGACCACGCGCGCCCCCTCGCCCCCCACGCTGGCCACCACGGGGCGCTCGCAGGCCATCACCTCGAAGATCTTGGAGGGGATGGTCTCCTGCAGGATGGGGAAGTTGGCCAGGGGCACCAGGCACACGTCGCAGGCGTTGTAGAACGCGCGCGTCTGCGTCTTGGGAATGGGCGGATGGATGCTCGTCCGCGACAATCCCAGCTCCCGCGCCCGCGCCAGCACCTGGTCCGCGGCCGTCCCTTCCCCCGCCAGCACCACGCGGATGCGCGGGTCCGCCAGCTCCAGCAGCGCCGCCGCCTCCAGCACGCTCCCCAGGTCCTGCGCCCCACCAAAGTTGCCCAGGTACCCCACGACGAGCTCGCCCTCCGCCCGCCGCATGGCGTCGATGGGCGGCGCCTCGGACGAGGCGTAGTACAGCGACAGGTCCACGCCGTTGGAGATCACGTCCACCCGCTCGGGCGCCGTCCCCTTTTCGATCACCCGCTGGCGGAACGACTCCGTGACCACCACCACGTGCTCGGCCCGGCGCAGCATGGCGCGCTCCGCGGCAAAGATCCCGCGCATGGCCGCCTTGCTCTTGACGGTGCCCATCCCCGCCAGGTAGTCCGGCCACAGGTCGCGCACCTCCAGCACGAGCGGCACGCGCTTCAGGGCATGGACGAGCGTCCCCGTCAGGTGGGGGAACCACGGCGGCGAGCTGGCCACCAGCACGTCCAGGCCGCCGCCCCGCGCCAGGGCGTGCAGCCCGCTCGTCACCATGAAGGTGGTGTTGTTCACCAGCGTCCGCGCGAAGCCGTGCTTGGGGCTGGCGTACAGCCAGGAGCGCAGCACGCGGATCCCCTCGTGCTCCTCCTGCATGAACAGCTTGCCCCGGTACGCGGGGTGGATGCGCCCCTCCGGCCGGTTGGGCATCCCCGTGATGACGGTGACCCGGGCGCCCTGCTCCTGCCAGCGCAGGGCCATCTCCGTCACCCGCGCGGGCCCGGCGCCCACCTCGGGGGGAAACTGCTGGACGAGATAGCCGATGTGCAGCGGTCGCGAAGCCGTCATTCCCCTGGTGCTCATCCCTGTCTGATGCGGTAGCCGAACGCGCGGCCGTCGTTGGCGCGCACGCGCAGGCGCAGCGCCGGGGCGGCGAGCGCCCGCCCGAACGCGGGAAGGTGCCATCCCTGCGCCGGCTCGCGCTCGCCTGCGTGGAGCGTGGCCTCGTCGAATCCCCACGTCTCCACCACCACCGTCTGCCCCGCGCGCTCCGCGATCCACGCCTCGCCCTCGCGGCGCACGGCGAAGTCCGGGTGGAGGTGAAGGTAGCTCTCCAGCGGGGCCCCCGCACTGCCTTCCACGCGGTCCGTCACGCGCAGGTCGCCGTCCGCGGCCTCCATCCGGCGGCGGTGCACGGTCCGCGGCGCGTGCCAGGGCCGGCATCCACCCTCGAACACGGCGGACCGCGTGTCCGCGCGAAGGACGGGATCCACCGGTGCCGCCCGTCCCCCCACGCGAAAGGTGCCCCACACCTCGGACTGCTCGCGCTCGTCCACGGCCACGGTGTTGTGGGCGCGCGTGCTGCGGCAGTACTCGCGGAAGGGATCGCCCTCGTACCCGCTGACGCCCGCGTCCACCACCACGGGGCGGCCCCCCAGGTCCAGCTCGAAGCTGAGCAGGTCGCAGTGGGCGTGGCCGGGCTGGTACACCGGCCCGGGAATGCCGCAGTCCACCAGCAGCCGCGTCGCGCCCCCCGCCCAGCCGAAGTAGCCGGATTCCGGCAGCTCCAGCGCGCCGGCCGGGTTCGGGACGCCCTCCCCCAGCACGCGCCGCGCCAGCGCATCCACCGCCGCGCGGGACGGCCCCTCGCCCTGCGCGGCGTCGTTGAACAGGTGCAGGTCGCCGTCCGGCCGGCACAGGACGCCAAACGCGCGCGTCATCCGCCGCAGCCGCTCCTCCGCCTCCGCCGGGACGGCGTCCCCCGACGCGCGGACGAGGGCCGCGGCGCGCAGGAAGTCGTCCAGGGCCACGGCGTGGTACAGGGGAGAGCGCTCGAAGTGGCCGCCGTCCGCCAGCACCTGCTCGCGCAGCTCGCGCCACAGCCCGGCCGCGCCCGTGCGCCGCCAGCGCGCCGCATCCGCCCCGTCGAAGAGCAGCCCGCCCACGGCCAGGGCCTGCAGGTCGCGCTGCAGGTGGTTGGCCAGCAGGTGGCGCTCCAGCCGCCGCTCCAGCACGGCCAGCTGCCGCCACAGGCTCCGCCCCACGACGTCGCGCGTCTCCGCGTCCAGCCCGTCGCCGAAGAGGAGCAGCGCCTCCGCCCAGTGCAGGGCGCGCGTCGCGAGCGCGTACGGCTCCCACCCGTCCCCGCGCCCGCCTTCCGTCGCGGCGATCCATCCCCGCGCCAGGGAGGCGAAGCGCTCCGCGTACCGTCCCTCCCCCGTCATCCGCCACGCCCAGGCAAGGTCGCCGGCGTAGGCAAAGTAGTGCAGGTGGTAGCTCCACAGGTGCCCCACCCGGCGCGACAGCCAGTCCGGCTGCGCGGGGAGCGTCTCCGCGTGGTTCAGGAAGCGGAAGACGCCCGCGCACACCTCGTCCGCCCGCGCCCGCACGGCGTCCGCGTCCTCCCCCGGCCCCCAGGCGACCACCTCCGCCGCGAGGGGAAGCGCGCGGGCGGGGTCGACGGGAAGCCCCGGACCGGTGCGGGGGAGGGGGAGGCGCGCCTGCACCCGTCGCAGGGGGAGGTAGGCCAGCTGCTCCGCCCGCAGGTGCCGCAGGGTGCGCGCGTACAGCAGCGCCCGGCGCAGCACTACGCGCGCCCGCCCGTGCCCGCCGTCCGCGGACGGATCACGGCTGCACCGCCACGGGCTGCCCCGTGCGCAGCGACTCCTCGATGGCGAACGTGGCGCGCGTGGTGGCCGCGAGCGACGCCAGCGAGATGGGCGGGGCGCCGCCCGCGCGGACGGCGGCGAGGAAGGCGGCCAGCTCCTCGTCGAAGCCCTTGTCCTGCGACATCTTCTTGACGGACTTGCGCTTGCCGCCGCGGCTGATGGTCAGCTCGCGGAAGTCGTCCAGCACGGCGATGACGCCCCCGCCGAACACCTCCAGGCGCTCCTTGGCATACGACTTGTCGCCGTTGGCAAAGTAGCTGATGGAGGCGATGGAGCCGCCACGGAAGCGGAGCGAGACGGTGACCACGTCGTGCAGGCCGGCCGCGTGGCCGCCCGCGTTCAGGGCGAACACCTCCGACACCTCGTCGTCCGCCACGTGCTGCACCAGGTCGACGAAGTGGCACACCTCGCCGATGATGCGCCCGCCGCCCTGCTCGGGGTCGTGGATCCAGCTGTTGGCCGGGATGGGGCCCGCGTTGATGCGGTACGTCATCGCCAGCGGGGCGCCGGGGGCGAACGCCGCCTTCATCTGCTCCACCAGGGGCGAGAAGCGGCGGTTGAAGCCCACGGCCAGCACGCCGCCCGTCTCCCCCTGCGCTTCGAGCACCTCCTGCAGTTCCGCCTCGTCCAGCGCCAGCGGCTTTTCCACGAACACCGCCTTGCCGGCCCGCAGCGCCCGCGCCGTCATGGCCGCGTGCGACCCGTGCCGCGTGGCGATGACGACGGCGTGGATGGCGGGATCGGCCAGCAGCTTTTCCGTGTCCGTGGTGCAGTACCCGAAGCCGAACTTGTCCCCCGTCGCCTTGGCGCTGGGCCCCGTCGCCGTCGCCACGCCGACCAGCTCCACGCCCGTCTTGGCGATGCGGGGCAGGAGCACGG
>DATING010000038.1:0-2639 GCA_035474555.1 Longimicrobium sp.
GCGTGGGAGAGGGTATACACCCCAGCGTCGTCGCGAAGCAGGCGTTCGGCCGGAATGCAGTTAGTTCTCCCACTCCTGCCCGCGAAGCAGGGGAGGGGGCCGGGGGGAGGGGGCCCTCCGCGGGTGCACAAAGCTCTGCTCAGGTGCACGAACTGAAGTTCTCCCTTCCCCCACGCAGTTTGTGGGGGAAGGGCCGGGGATGGGGGGCGCTCCGCTGCCGGCGCGATCCACGCCGACCGATCTCCCGTCCGCCCACGCACAAAGCCGAGGCCCCGCCGCCGGAATCCGGTAGCGGGGCCTTTATCGATCGTTCTGGCTCCATCACGTCAGCATTGACACTGCGATCCAAATACGACATAATGGAAGGAGGCGCCAACCGCTTCCCATTGTCCTATGAGCCGCTTTCTCATCCTCGCGGTCATCGTCGCAAATGTCGCCCTCGCCTGCGGGCCTGAACAGCCGAGCGAGAGAATCGCGACCATGCCTTCGGCGGCATTCGACTCCGTGTTTCGGCTCGCGCGGACGTTCACGCCGGAGCAGCCGGACAGCGTACCTCTGGGCTTGGTCTCCGGCGTACACGTGGCACCGAACGGCGACTTCGTCATTGCTGATGTCCGGAGCAGCCGGCTCACGCGGTACGACGCCAACGGGCGGCTACGGGCGGTGCTGGGCCGGGGCGGACGCGGCCCCGGCGAGTTCCAGGCTCCCATGTTCCCCGTGGTCGACGAACACGGCCGCGTCCACGCGATGGATATGCAGCAGCCTCGGCTCTCCGTGTTCGGAGCGGATGGGAAGCTACTCCGCACCGTATCCACCAGCGCGCTGGGACGTGTCGGGGAGTTCGCGATCCTGCCCGGCGGGGAGTACCTGATGGTTGCCTGGGGTCATGGCCGCCGCGAGTTGCTCATCCGCACGGACAGCCTCGGCAAACGCATCACCGCGTCCCTCCCGCACGCGGATATCCGCCCGGAAGGCCAGCCCGATCTCCCCATCTGGGGAAACGTGCGGAATGCATCCCTGGCCGTCGCGGGGAACCGCGCCTACGTGGTCAGCAGCCTTTCCGATACGCTGTGGGCGATGGAACTGCCGAAGGGCGGGATCGGCGCAACGAGGGTTACGCCACCGGGCTATGCCCCTCCCATCGCGCCGCGCGAGAACATGTCCAATCCAAAAGCATTCTCGCAGTGGGCGGACTCGTGGACGACGACCTCCCTGGTGCGGGCGAGTGATCGCGGCACGATGGTCATCTTCGTTCGCGGCGTCCTGATGCGCGGCGATTCTGCCGTGGCGGCCTATCGCGGGCCCGAAGGGGCCTGGCAGGGCCTCACCGGCGCGCCCATCGTGCTCGCCATGCGCAGCGACACGGTGGTCGCGCTGATGGATCCCAACGCCGACAAGCTTCAGTTCGGACTCTACGTGCGTCGCTGATGCACGACCTTTCGCGCCGATCATCCGCGCGCGTCACCCCCCACGGGAGATCACCATGCTTCGGAAGAAGACGGGCAGGCTGGGCTTCGGGCTGAGCATCGCGCTGCTGGCGATGTTCGAGACGGGCGCCGCACAGACCACGTGCCAGGGCTACATGGCCCGTGCGATATTCGGGGACGCCTGCATGTGGGGGTGTGGCGCCACCACGGTATGCAACTGCACCGTGGGGGCATGCGCCGACGGCACCACCGTGGTCATCAAGCGGCCCACTGGATGATTCCAGGCGAATCCGCGACGATGGAGGGGTCGTGCACACGCATGTGCACGACCCCTCTCCACTGCTGCCTGAAGCGCCAGCACGAGGCTCAGTCGTCCTCGCCCTCCACGTAGGCGCTCACCAGGCGCCCCATGTCCACGTACAGCTGGCGCGTGACGGACTCCTCCTCGCGGAGCAGGTCCACGAGCCGGTCGTAGCGGCCCAGCATGTCCAGGGGCACGTGCACCGATTCCGCGTGAAAGGTGCCCTGGTCGGCGAACACCAGGCGCACGCGCACCGTTTGGCCGGGGGTATGCGACATCCGCGAATCCTTGGTTCCGATCGAAAGAAAAGTCCCGCCGCGCGGCTACCGGGCCTGCCGCAGCCCGGGAATGCTCAGCAGAAAGATGAGCGTGACCAGGATGGCCGAGATCACGCACCACTGGCACCACGCGTGGATCACGAACGCTTCCAGGAACGTCAGGTACCCGGAGAAGATCACGCCGATGGCCGACACGCCGAACAGCGCCAGCGCCACCCACCGCGCGCCCTGCCAGCGCGGCTGGATGCCCAGCATCGCCAGCGCCAGCAGCGTGATGTACGCCCCCATCCCCCAGAGCGAGACGGGCAGCCCCAGGAAGTCGGCGTAGCGCGAGGTCTGCACCTTTTCGCACCCGCCGATGGTGCACTGGATGACGCCCAGGTAGCCCAGCTTGTACATGGACAGGTAGGTGGCGATCATCAGCCCGATGAGCGCCAGCAGGGCGATGGCCATGCGCGTGACGGGCGGGCGCGCCTCGGCGGCGTCGTCGGCCTCGAGCGCGTCCATCCGCCCGTCCGTCACGGTCGTGCTCACGGAGCCGGGCTCGTCGCCGGGGCGGCCCCGGCCGGGGCGGCGGCGGCACCGGCAGGCCCGGCCGCGGGCGCCGTCGTCGCGCCGGCGGCGGGCGGCGGC
>DATING010000039.1:0-2258 GCA_035474555.1 Longimicrobium sp.
AGTGGCGGATGAGCTGAGGCGCATGGGCGCCGCGGTGGACCATAACACACAGGGGCGGACGGTATGAGGACGATCGCGGGCGCGCTGGTGCTCCTCCTGGGATTGCTTGCCGCCGGATGCAACGGCGAGCTGGTGGGCGGCGGCCAGACCCCCTCCAAGGTGCTGGTGGTGTCGGGCGACATGCAGACCGCCACCGTGGGCCAGGAGCTGGCGCAGCCCCTCGTGGCCCGCGTGGTGGACGAAAACAACCGGCCGGTGGCGAACCAGCTGGTGAACTTCGTCGTCACCTCCGGCGGCGGGTCGGTGTTCGCGGGTGCCGCGCTGACCAACGAGGACGGCGAGGCCCGCGAGCGGTGGCGGCTGGGCACCGTGGCCGCCGACAGCCAGCGGGTGGAGGCGCGCGCCGTGGACCCCGCGACGGGCGCGCCCCTGGTGTTCGGGGTCTTTCGCGCGACGGCCGTGGCGGACCAGCCGGCCGCACTCACGCGCGAGCCCGCGACCGCCTCGGGCCAGGCGGGAACGGCGCTGGCGGACTCGCTGCGCGCGCGGGTGCTGGACCGCTACGGCAACCCCGTGGCCGGCGTGACGGTGTCGTGGAGCGCGCAGAACGGCGGCGCCGTCTCGCCCGCGACCTCGCAGACGGGGGCGGACGGCCGGGCGCGCACGCAGTGGACGCTGGGCCCCGCCCTGGGCGAGCAGACGGCGCAGGCATCCGCCGCGGGACTCACGTCCGTGACCTTTTCCACCACGGCGACGGTGGGCCCGCCCTTGGGCATCCGCATCGAGCCGCGGGTGATCCGCTTCGACTACCTGATCCAGGTGGTGCAGATCCGCGTGGAGTCCTTCGACGCGCTGGGGCACCCCCTGGGAACCGTGCCGGCCACCGTCGCGAGCCTGGAGGGCAACATCGTGAGCGTGGACGCCACCACGTCGCCGGCGCGCGCCGTTTCCGTGATGAACGGCACGGCGCGCATCGTCGCCTCGTACCAGGGCGCGGTAGATACCGTCTACGCCGTGGTGGCGCAGGAGGCGGCAGAGGTGGAGGTGACGCCGGACTCCTCGTTCCTGATGGTGGGGGAGAGCGTGGCGCACACGGCGGTGGTGCGCGACCGCGGAACGTCCCGCATCCCCGGCGCGCCCGTCGCATGGACCAGCTCGGCGCCGGGCATCGCGCCGGTGGACGCCGGCGGCAGGGCGCTCGCGGCCGCGCCCGGCTCGGCGATCCTCACGGCCAACGCGGGGGGCGGGGTGCAGGCACAGGCCAAGGTGGAGGTGTTCCTCCCCTACAGCGCGCAAACGGTGGACGCAGGGGGCGGGGTGACCTGCGCCGTGGAAGCCGGCGGCACGGCCCGGTGCTGGGGTGACAACAACTACGGGCAGCTGGGCACAGGTACGAGCACGGGCGAGTTCCGCACGCCCATGCTGGTAGCCGGCGGGCACACGTGGGTGGACGTACAGCCGAGCGTGTTCTTTGGCAGCGTAACGTGCGGGCTCACGACGGCGGGCAAGGCGTACTGCTGGGGCGCGGGTCCAGCCCTGGGCAACGGCACGTTCTCGGGGAGCAACGTTCCTTCGCCCGTGGCGGGAGACCTGACCTTTACCAAGATCTCCGTGGGCTCCAGCACCAACTGCGGCCTGACGGCCGACGGCTCCGCGTACTGCTGGGGGAGCGGCCGCTGGGGCGTGCTGGGCAACGGGGACACGATCGACAGCAACGTCCCCGTCCGCGTGGCCTCGGCCGTGGCGTTCACGGACCTGTCCGTGGGCTGGCGGCACGCCTGCGCCCTGACGGCCGAGGGCACCGCGTACTGCTGGGGCCAAGCGGTGCCAGCCCCGCCAGGCACCTGCGCGCCCAACCTCCCGGGGCACAGGTGCAGCGCTCTCCCCCGGCAGGTGGGGGGCGGCCGCACGTTCGTGCAGGTGGTCACGAACTCTGATGATCCGTGCGCCCTGGGGACGGACGGCGTACCCTGGTGCGGGTACAACCTGGACCGGCGGGCGTGGACGGCCGGCCCCGTGCTCACCAGCCTGGCCGCCGGCTACTACCACACCTGCGGGCGCACGTCCGGCGGCGAGGCGTGGTGCTGGGGGCGGAACAGCAACGGACAAACGGGCGGGAGCGAGTTCCTGGAGTACCGGGAACCCATTCGCGCGGCCGCGGGGCTGACGTTCACCTCGCTGTCGGCCGGCCTGAAGCATACGTGCGGCGTGACGGCGGATGGCGCCGTGTACTGCTGGGGCGGCGAGTCGGACGGCGA
>DATING010000040.1:0-1595 GCA_035474555.1 Longimicrobium sp.
GACGACGGGAGCCCGCGCCGGGATCGGCGCGGGCTCCTTCGTTCCAGGGTTCAGCCGTTGCCGGCCCCGCCGCGCGTGGACGAACGTGCCGCCGGCGCAGCGAGGTCGCCGCGGCCGCCACACCAGAACCGCGCACGTGCAGCACCGCACCCAGGCCAGCACGCGCTGAAGGCGGACCCACGTGCTGCGCTTCACCCCCGGGACCATCGCCGGCCAGCCCGGTGTAGACCTGGGTGGAGCTGCCGATCCAGTGGAGCCCCTGATCGGCGGATGCGAGGCGGGCCCGGAAGCCGGCTTCCGCGTCCTGTACGAAGGGGCGCAGCATGTTTAAACTTGATCCGGCCCCTGTACGCGCTTCCTTTCCCGCACCCCCTCCAGCCGGATCGCCCCCGATGAGAACTCTGCTTGCCGCGCTTTCCCTGCTGCTGGCCGCGAGCCCCGCCGCTGCGCAGGACGCCCCGCCCCCCGACTCCGGCCGCGTCTACGAGCTGGCGGAGGTGGAGATGCCGCCGCGCCCCCTGAACGTGACGGACCTTCGCGCCGCACTGGATGCCGGGTTCCCGCCCGAGCGCCTGGCCAACGGCGCGGGCGGGACAGTGAACGTCTCGTTCGTCGTCGGGGCGGATGGGGCCGTGCGGCAGGCCCGCGTCGTTGCTTCCACCGACGCCGCCTTTGACGCGCCTTCGCTGTCTGCGCTCGCCGTCCTGCGCTTCAGCCCCGCCACGGAGGGCGGCACCCCGGTCGCGACGCGGGTGGAGATCCCGATCGAGTGGCAGGCCCCGGCGCCCGTTGCGCAGGCGGAGCGCGCGGGCGAGGGCGTCGTGTCCCCGGCGGGTGTAACGGAGGAGGGGGAGCGGGTCTACGCGATGAGCGGCGTGGTGGCGGAGGTCCGCACCTACGAGCTCAGCGAGGTGGACACCCGGCCGCGGCCCCGCAGCGCGCGCGATCTGCACCACCAGCAGGTGAGCAACCAGCCACCCGGGCTGGGCCCGCAGGCGACCCGCGCCACGGCCGAGGTCCTGGTGCGCTTTCGCGTCCACCCGGACGGGACCACGGACTCGTTCACCATCCTTCGCAGCACCGACACGCGGTACAACGCGGCCAGCATCCAGGCGCTGCGCAACCTGAGCTTCTTCCCCGGAAAGGTGGATGGACAGAGCGTGGCCGTCTGGATGGAGCTCCCCCTCGAGTGGTAGGGCTCCGTACTCGAGCGCGGCGGATCAGTCCTCGACCGCCGCGCGCGCGAAGATGCGCTCGAACCAGCGGACGACGGACGCCTCGGCCTCGGCCATCGTGACGGCGCGGCCCAGCTCCGTGCTGAGGGAGCCCACGCCGTGCTCCCGGATGCCGCAGGGGACGATGGTGCCGAAGAACGACAGGTCGGTTGCCACGTTCAGCGCAAAGCCGTGGCTGGTGATCCATCCCGACGACACCCGCACGCCGATAGCGCCTAGCTTGCGTCCGTCCACCCACACGCCGGTCAGCCCCTCCTTGCGCCCGCCCCGCAGCCCGAAATCGGCCAGCACGCCGATCAGCGCCTCCTCGATGTCGCGGAGGTAGCGGTGAAGGTCCTGCCGGTCGGGCTTCAGGTCGAA
>DATING010000041.1:0-2140 GCA_035474555.1 Longimicrobium sp.
GCGCCCCGTGGAGCCGGAGGTGTAGATGACGTACGCCAGGTGGCCGGGCGTGAGCCCCGCGCACGCGGGGTTCGTCTCCGGCCCCTGCGCCCACGCCGGGGCCGGGGCGTCGAGCTCCACCACCGGGACGTCCAGCCCCGCAAACGCGCCGGCCAGCGACGACTGCGTCAGGAGCGCCGCCGGCGCGCTGTCCTCCAGCATGTAGCGCAGCCGGTCGGCGGGGTACGCCGGGTCCAGCGGCACGTAGGCGCCGCCCGCCTTCAGGATGCCCAGCAGCCCGGTGATCATCTCCGGGCCGCGCTCCACGCAGATCCCCACCCGCGCGTCCGGCCCCACGCCGAGAGCGCGGAGGTGGTGCGCCAGCCGGTTCGCACGCGCATTCAGCTCCGCGTACGTGAAACCCTCCCCCTGGAACGCCACCGCCACGGCGTCGGGCGTGCGCGCGACCTGGGCTTCGAACAGCTCGTGGACGCATGCGCCGGCGGGGAACGCAGCGTCGGTGGCGTTCCACTCCTGCACCACCCTGCGCCGTTCGGCCGCGGAGAGCAGCTCCACCCGGTCCAACGGCTGGACGTCGTCCGCCGCCATCTCTTCCAGCACGCGGCGCAGGTAGCCCACGTGCCGCTGGACGGTGGCCCGCTCGAAGAGCGCGGTGGCGTACTCCACCCCCCCCTCGATCCGCCCGTCATCCTCCCAGAGGGTCAGCGTAAGGTCGAACTTGGCGCTCACCTGCGACGGCGAGCCCCCGGAGCCGGCCGGGTCCAGCGGGCCCAGTGCCAGCCCCGGCAGCTCCAGGCTACCCCCCGGCGCGTTCTGCCAGGCGAACATCACCTGGAAGAGCGGGCTGTGCGCCAGGCTGCGCGCGGGCCGCACCCGCTCCACCACCTGCTCGAAGGGGATGTCCTGGTTCCGCTGGGCCTCCAGCGCGCGCGCCCGCACCTGGGGCAGCAGCTCCGCCACGCTGGGCGAGCCGGACAGGTCCACGCGCAGCGGCAGCGTGTTGACGAAGAAGCCGATCAGCTCCTCGACCTCGGCGTGCCCGCGGTTGGCGCTCGGAGTGCCGATCACCACCTCGGACTGCCCGGAGAGGCGGCTCAGCACGGCGGCCCAGCCGGCCAGCAGCGTCATGAACAGCGTGGTCCCGTGCCGCTGCGACAGCGTCTTGAGCGCCTCCGTCAGCGCCTCGTCCAGCGCCACGTCCACCAACGCGCCGGCGAAGTCCTGCTTGGCCGGGCGCGGGCGGTCCGCCGGAAGCTCCAGCAGCTCCGGCGCGCCGCCGAGCGTCTGCGTCCAGTACGCGGCCTGCGCCTCCAGCACGTCGCCTTCCACGGAGCGGCGGTGCCAGGCGGCGTAGTCGGCGTACTGGATGGACAGGGGCGGGAGCGGATCGGCCTCGCCGCGCGCAAAGGCGGCGTACAGCGTGCCCAGCTCGCGGTGCAGCACACCGGCCGACCAGCCGTCGGAGACGATGTGGTGCATCGTCAGCAGCAGCACGTGGTCGTCCGCCGCCATCCGCACCAGGCGGCCGCGGACCAGCGGCCCGCGCGCCAGGTCGAACGGCGCGCTCGCCTCGTCCAACACGAGGCGGCGCAGCGCGTCTTCCGCGTCCGCCGAGGCACGGAGGTCGTGCTCCACCAGCCGGAACCCGCTCTCCTCGACCGGCGCGATGCGCTGGACGGGCTCGCCATCCACTGCGGGGAAGGTGGTCCGCAGCGCCTCGTGACGGGCAACGATGCGGTCCAGCGCGCGGACCAGCGCGCCGCGGTCCAACTCGCCCTGCAGGCGCAGGCGCATGGGGATGTGGTACGCCGCCCCCATCCCCCCCAGCTGCTCCAGGAACCACAGCCGCTGCTGCGCGAACGACAGCGGAACGTTTCCGGAGCGATCCACGCGCTCGATCGCGGCCGCTTCCGCGCGCGTGGCCGACTTCAGCCCCCGCGCGAAATCCGCCAGCACGGGCCGCTCGAACAGGTCACCCGGCGACACCTCCACGCCCAGCGCCTGCCGCACGCGCGAAACCACGCGCACCGCCAGCAGCGAGTGCCCGCCCAGCTCGAAGAAGTGGTCACTCCGGCCTACGCGCTCGGCACCCAGCAGCTCCGCCCAGATCGTCGCGACCGACGCCTCCGCCGGGTTCGAT
>DATING010000042.1:0-2656 GCA_035474555.1 Longimicrobium sp.
GCAGTCGGCGACGCGCTCGTGCCGCCGCAGCACCGCCTCGATCTCCCCGAGCTCGATGCGGAAGCCGCGCACCTTCACCTGGTCGTCCAGCCGGCCCAGGTACTCCAGCGTGCCGTCCGGCCGCCACCGCGCCTTGTCGCCCGTACGGTACAGCCGCATGCCGGGATCGGCGGCGAAGGGATCGGGGACGAACCGCTCCGCCGTGAGCGCCGGGCGGCCCAGGTAGCCGCGCGCCACCTGCACGCCGCCCATGTACAGCTCCCCGGGGATCCCCGGCGCGGCGGGGTGGAGCCCCGCGCCCAGCACGTACGCCCGCGTGTTGGCCACCGGCCGGCCGATGGGGACGGACGCGAGCCCGCCGTCCTCCTCCCCAAACACGTGGGTGCAGGCCTGGATGCAGCACTCGGTGGGTCCGTACAGGTTCACCACGCGCGCCGCCGTCAGCAGCTCGCCGGCCCGCCGGGCCAGCTCGCCCGCCAGCGCCTCGCCCCCGCAGAAGAGCAGGCGCAGCGTGCCGCACTCCCGCAGCTCCGGCTCGTCGGCCAGCACCCGCAGCAGCGACGGCACCAGCTGCAGCAGGGTGATCCCCTGCTCGCGGACGGTGCGCGCCAGGTAGCGCGGCTCCCGCTCTCCGCCGGGCACGGCCAGCACCACCCGCGCGCCCGCCAGCAACGGGACGTAGAACTCCCAGACGGAGGCGTCGAAGCTGATGGCGGTCTTTTGCAGCACCCGGTCGCGCGGACCCACCCCGAACTCGCGGATGAACCAGCTCACCTGGTTGACCAGGGACGCGTGCGCGACCGCCACCCCCTTGGGCGTGCCGGTGGAGCCGGAGGTGTAGATCACGTAGGCCAGCGTGTCCGGCCCCGCGCCGCTCTGCGGGTTCTCCGTGCTTTCCGCCGCGATCACGGGCCAGGCGGCGTCGACGGCAACCACCCGCGGGCCCGCCGGCACTGCATCGCGCAGGCGCTCGACCGTCAGCAGCAGGGCGATTCCGGCGTCGGCGGCCATCATCTCCAGCCGCCCTGCGGGGTAGCCGGGGTCCAGGGGCACGTAGGCGCCGCCCGCCTTGAGCACGGCGAGGAGCGAAACCACCAGCTCCAGGCTGCGCTCCAGGCAGATCCCCACCCGCACCTCCGGGCCGACGCCGAGCGCGACGAGGTAGTGGGCGAGCTGGTTGGCACGGGCGTTCAGCTCCGCGTAGCTCAGCGCCTCCCCTTCGTAGACGAGCGCGACCGCGTCCGGCGTGCGCGCCGCCTGCGCCTCGAACAGCTCGTGGATGCACCGGTCCGCCGGGACCTCCGCTTCGGTCCGGTTCCAGGCATCCACCACCAGGCCGCGCTCTTCCGCCGAGAGCAGGTCCAGCCGCGAGAGCCGCACGTCCGGGTCCGCGGCGACCTGCTCCAGCACCCGCCCCAGGTACCGCACCATGCGCTGGATGGTGCCCGGCTCGAACAGGTCCGTCCGGTAGGCCAGGACGGCCCGCAGCGCGCGGGAATCCGCGGCGAAGACCAGGTTGAGGTCGAACTTGGCGCTCGCGACCTCCGCTCCGGCTCCGCTCACGCGCAGCCCCGGGAGAGCGCTTCCCCCGCCCCCGGCGTTCTGCAGCGTGAACATCACCTGGAAGAGCGGCGAGTGGCTCATCGACCGCTCCGGCTGCAGCTCGGCCACCAGCTTCTCGAAGGGCACCTCCTGGTTCTCGTACGCGCCCAGCGTGCCTCCCCGCACCCGCCCCAGCACCTCGCGGAAGCTCGGGTCTCCACCCAGATCGGTCCGCAGCACCAGCGTGTTGATGAAGAAGCCGATCAGCTCCTCGGTCTCCTTTCGCGTCCGCCCCGCGATCGGGCTGCCCACGACGATGTCCTGGCTCCCGCTGTACTTGCCCAGCAGCACCTGGAAGGCACCCAGCAGCGTCATGTACAGCGTCGTGCCCTCGCTCCGCCCCAGCGTCTGCAGCCGCTCCAGCAGTTCCAGGGAGAGCTCGATCTGCTCGAACGCCCCCCGGAACGTCTGCACGGCCGGGCGGGGATGGTCCGTGGGCAGCTCCAGCAGCGCCGGCGCGCCCCCCAGCCGCTCCCGCCAGTACGCCAGCTGCCGCTCCAGCACCTCGCCCTCCAGCTGCTCACGCTGCCACACCGCGTAGTCCGCATACTGCACCGCCAGCTCCGGCAGCGGCGACTCCCCCCCATCGCGGTATGCCGCGTACAGCGCCGAGAACTCGCGGAACAGCACCCCCATGCTCCACCCGTCGCTGACGATGTGGTGCATGGACAGCAGCAGCACGCGGTCTTCCCCGCCCAGCCGCAGCAGCGCCGCACGGAAGAGCGGGCCCGCCACCAGGTCGAACGCCCGCCGCGCCTCTTCGCCCGCGCGCTGCCGGACCGCAGCCTCGCGATCCGAATCGTCCAGCCCCGACAGGTCCTCCACCGGCAGGGCGAACCCGCTGAACGGCGCGACCACCTGCACCGGCGAGCCGTTCACTTCGGCGAACGTGGTCCTGAGTGCCTCGTGGCGCCGGACGATCTCGCCCAGCGCGCGCTCCAGTGCCGCCTCGTCCACCGCACCCCCCAGGCGCCAGGCCACGGGAATGTTGTAGGTGGTGCTCCCCGGCTCCATCCGGTCCAGGAACCACAGCCGCTCCTGCGCGAACGACAGC
>DATING010000043.1:0-2519 GCA_035474555.1 Longimicrobium sp.
CACAGGCGCCGCCGTACTGGCACGTGGCTACGCGGCCGTCGCACATGCCGACGCGGCCTCCAGTGGCCGTGCACGGTTCCGAGCTCCTCTTCCACGGCTGCGGGCGGTCCAGGTCCAACTTGATCTTGTTCACGGAGCCTCCACGTAAGGAAGGCCATCGATGCAGCCGACCCTGAATCGCATTTTAGATTTATATGTCTGAATAAGGTAAGATCGTGCAATGGCAGGTTGACCTGACGCTGGACTCTCTGCGATCATTTACACGGTGGACGCCGATCAACCTCTACCGGGAGAGAGCCGTTGTCGCCGAGACTGATGGACTCAGGTCCCTATCGCTTATATTTCTACAGCCATGAGCCCAACGAGCCGCCTCACGTGCACGTGGACCGCGATGAGTGCTCAGCCAAATTCTGGCTTATGCCCGTTGCGTTGGCCGACAACGTCGGCTTTAGTGCACGGGAGTTGCGGCGGATCGAAGAGATCGTGACAGAAAACCGAAGCAAGCTTAGAAAGGCGTGGCATGACTACTTCCGAACGTAACCCGGGAGAGCGCGTGAAAGACGTGCGGGTGAGCGATGACCAACTCTCCGTTGACCTAGCGGATGGACGGACGATCACAGTGCCGCTCGCGTGGTATCCGCGCCTGCTGAATGCATCCGCCGAGCAGCGCGGCAACTGGCGGATCGCCGGGGCCGGCTTCGGCATCCACTGGCCGGACCTGGACGAAGATCTATCGACCGAGGGGCTGCTCCGCGGGGCGCCCGCGCCGAACGCGTTCGCCCCCGCGGCCTGATTTGCCTACCTCCGCTGCCGGCGCCGGGGCTACCCCTTCTCCGGCCGTTCCGCGTACCCCGCGCTGGTGCCGCCGAACGGCCGGCCGAGCGCCTGCACCTCGGCCTCCAGCCGGGGGAGGGTGCGCGCGGCGGTCTTCATCGTGGCGCGCTCCGCCATCGCGCTGCTGAAGAACTGGCGGATGGCGTTGAACTTCGCCAAGCCCCTGGGCACGAACACCTTGCGGCGCCGGTTCTCCATCGCGTCGATCATGGCGTCCACGGCCTCGGCCAGCGGCGTCACCTTGCCGAACGGCCCGGGGAGCTTGGCCAGCGTCTGGTTGAAGCTCGTGAGCTCGCGCTGCTGGTCGCGCACCAGGTCCGTGTCGATCCACGAGGGATGCGCCACGCCCACGTCCACGCCCTTGTGCGCCACCTCCATCCGCAGGATGTCGCCGTAGCGCTCCACTGCGATCTTGGACGCGGAGTACGGCGCCATGGACGGCAGCGGCGCCAGCGCGGACGCGGACGACATCAGCAGGTAGTAGCCGCGGCGGGCGGTCACGTGCGGCAGCGTGGCGCTGATCGTCCGCACGACGCCGATCAGGTTGACTTCGAGGGTGCGCACGAGCGCCTCCACCGGCGTCACGGCCACCGTGCCGTTGCTGGCGATCCCCGCGTTGGCGAACACGATGTCGATGCCACCGAGCGCATCCACCGTCCCCGCCACGGCCCGGTCCAGCGAGGGTTGATCCGTGACGTCCGCCTCGAACCAGACGTGCCCAGCGCCCAACTCCGCGGCCAGGGCGGCCAGCAGCTCCGGCTCGCGCCCCACGAGCGACAGCCGGGCCCCGCGCACCGCCGCCTGCCGCGCCGTCGCCGCGCCGATGCCGCGCGCCGGCCCCGTGATCAGCACCGTCTTGCCGGAGAGGGAAGAGGCCATCGTGCCTGGCTCCTGTGGGTGATGTCGTGGATGATGGATGTCGCCGGTCCGCCTGCTCCGTCCGTGGGGCAGGCTTCGGGCATCGCGAACATAGCCCCAGCGGATCCGGCGTGGTATCTCGCTCGGTCCGAGGCCAGGAGCGAATGAATTCGCCGCTGGAAATTCGCGAAGTCCGCCTTCGCGGACTGGCCCCGTGCCCCCACGCGGATCGCGCGCCGACGCCGTCACACGGTGCAACGGGCTCTCACTGCCGCGGGCCCCTGCTACGGTGCACATGAGCCCGTCGACGTCTATACCCTCTCCCACGCAGTTTGTGGGAGAGGGTGGACGAGCCTAAGCGAGGCCGGGTGAGGGTTACCGGCCGTCCCCGCCCACCTTCCCAAGCGCCGTCTGTTCCGCAATCTTAGTCTCGCCCCGCCCGCGGACCCGTCCGCGCCCCACCCGCGGCCCCCGCATCCGGCCGATCCGCCGCACGGCCTCGTCCTTATCCCCCGCTCGGCGCTCGATGAGAACGGCCCTTCATCTCCTCCTTGGCATCCTGCTCCTCGCCGCTGCACCGGCCCCGGCACAGCGGCCGGCGCAGGGACCGGCCGCGCCGCCCTCCGGCCGCGCCCTGCTGGCGGAGGCCGAGCGCCTGGAAAAGGCGGGCGAAGAGGGCGCGGAGGCCGCCGTGGATCGCGCGCTGCTCCAGCTGACGGCGCCCGCGGACCTGCCGCTGCGCCTCAGGGCGCTGGGGATGCAGTGCTGGGGGCGGGCGGGCGACGTGGAGCCGGACTCCCTCGTCGCGCTGGCCTCGCGCGGCATCG
>DATING010000044.1:0-8478 GCA_035474555.1 Longimicrobium sp.
TGCGCCTCCGCCGCCCGCTGCTCCACCAGGACGTCGAACCCGCGTGCCAGCTGCTCCGGGCTGAGCCGCACGCGCTTCTGCACCGAGTCGGTCAGCATCACCAGCAGGACCACCGCCACCATCGTCGCGATCAGCGCCACCACGCGCGGCGCCAGCACCCAGAGCGCCAGCAGCACCAGCGCCGCGCCGACGAGGGCGTTGCGAAGCTCGCGGCGGGCGCGGGCGGCGATCTCGTCGCGCAGGGCCTCGAGGACGAACGGCACCTCCCACGGCGGCACCATCTCCGGCGTCTCCGGCGACCACGCCAGCGAGGGAAGCGACTGCGTGCGCGCCAGGTGCACCAGGTTGTGCCGCGTGCTGGCCACGGGCTCGCCGCGCGCGGAGAGAAAGCCGTAGTCCACGCCCTCCGGCTTGGGCCGCGGCGGATGCAGCTCCCGCCAGCTGCGGGGCAGCGCCTGCGCGTCGTCCACCTCCCCCGCCGCACCGGACTCGCCAGCCTGCTGCCCCTCCTCCCGCTCCGCCCGGGCGAAATCCGTCATCGCGATCCCTCTAATGGGTAGCTGTGCGCTCCACGCGACCGATGCGCGTTATCAAGATGAGGTGCATCCAACGCAACCATGGCGCCCGTACCCGTCACCAACCCGGCCGCGCCCGATCCGCTGGCACGATGTGTCAGTTGCGTCGCAGATGGGACACACCAGGTACGAAAATCCGCCGCCACAAATCGTCGGGTGCGGGGATTCGCCTCGTAAATCGATACGAAGCAAAGAGTTGAAAGTTTCCCGGTTCCATGCCGCGGCGGGTACGCCCGTTGCTTATCCCTGTGCCAGCGACCCGCCGCGTGCGGGCTTGTACCCGAACCCGGACCCAGGCTCTCCACCCGCCGTCAGCTGCCCCGCCGCGCATCGTACGTAAAGCCACGGCAGCCGCTGATCTTCCTTCGCGTCTCCCCCTCCGGCCGGCCCCCCTCTGCGGCCCCGGGCTCCCTCGTGAGCCCGGGGCCGCCTCTCTTTAGGGGCAAAGTGCCAAGTGCCAGGCGACAAGTGCCTGGTTAACAGCGAGAAGTGCCAGCGAGAGCGTTCGTATTTCGTACTTGGCACCTGGTACTTGTCACTTGGCACTCCCCACCCTGCGCAAACGGCGGCGGATGCATAGATTATCCGGCGAGCGCCGCGCGCCCGGGACGCGGCCCCGGCCCTATCCACCTTCCCGATCCCGCAGCACGATGAGCATCGCCGAGATCTTCGAGACCATGGAATACGGCCCCGCCCCCGAGAGCGCCTCGCCCGCGCTGCGCTGGCTGGAGGAGCGGGGACGCACGTTCGGGCACCTCATCGGCGGCGAGTGGCGGGACCCGTCGGGCGGGGAGTACTTCGACTCCACCAACCCCGCCACCAACAAGCCGCTCGCGCGCATCGCCCAGGGCACCCCCGCGGACGTGGACGCCGCCGTGCGCGCCGCCCGCGAGGCGCTTCCCGCATGGCAGGCGCTCGACGGGCACGCGCGGGCCCGCTACCTGTACGCCATCGCCCGGCACGTGCAGCGCCACGCGCGCCTGTTCGCCGTGCTGGAAAGCCTGGACAACGGCAAGCCCATCCGCGAGTCGCGCGACATCGACATCCCGCTCGTGGCACGCCACTTCTACCATCACGCCGGCTGGGCGCAGCTGATGGACACGGAGCTGCCCGGGCAGGTGGGCGTGGGCGTCATCGGCCAGATCATCCCGTGGAACTTCCCCATGCTCATGCTGGCGTGGAAGATCGCGCCGGCGCTGGCCATGGGGAACACGGTGGTGCTCAAGCCCGCGGAGTTCACGTCGCTGACGGCCCTGCTCTTTGCCGAGGTCTGCCGCGACGCGGGGCTGCCGCCGGGCGTGGTGAACATCATCACGGGCGACGGGCGCACGGGCGCGGCCCTGGTGGAGCACCCGGACGTGGACAAGATCGCGTTCACGGGCAGCACGGACGTGGGCCGCATCATCCGCGTGGCCACGGCGGGGACGGGCAAAAAGCTGTCGCTGGAGCTGGGCGGCAAGTCGCCCTTCATCGTCTTTGACGACGCGGACCTGGAGAGCGTGGTTGAGGGCGTGGTGGACGCCATCTGGTTCAACCAGGGGCAGGTGTGCTGCGCAGGCAGCCGCATCCTGGCGCAGGAGGGGATCGCGGACCGCCTGGTGGCCCGCCTGCGGGAGCGGATGGAGACCCTGCGCGTGGGCGACCCGCTGGACAAGGGCGTGGACATCGGCGCCATCGTGGCCCCCGTGCAGCTGCAAAAGATCACCGAGCTCGTCAACCAGGGGCGCGACGAGGGCGCCACGATGTGGCAGCCGTCGTGGAGCTGCCCGGCGGAAGGGTGCTTCTATCCCCCCACGCTGTTCACGGACGTGTCGCCGTCGTCCACCATCGCGCAGGTGGAGATCTTTGGCCCCGTGGTGGTGCTGATGACCTTCCGCACACCGGCGGAGGCCGTGGCGCTGGCCAACAACACGGCGTTCGGCCTGGCGGCCAGCGTGTGGACGGAAAGCATCAACCTGGCCCTGGACGTAGCGCCGAAGGTCCTCGCCGGGACCGTGTGGGTGAACAGCACCAACCTGTTCGATGCGGCCAGCGGATTCGGCGGCTACCGCGAGAGCGGGTTCGGGCGCGAGGGCGGCAAGGAAGGCTTGTGGGAGTACGTAAAGCCGCGCTGGGAGCTGGAGGGAAAGAACGGCGCCGCCGCGCGACGAGAGGAAAAGCGCGGCAAGCCGGCCAGGGCGGAGAAGGCGCGCGGCAACGGCGCGGGGCCCGTGCTGCCCCCCATCGACCGCACGGCCAAGCTGTACATCGGCGGCAAGCAGGCGCGGCCGGACAGCGGGTATTCGATGCCGGTGATGGGCGCGGGCGAGCGGGTGCTGGGCGACGTGGGGCTGGGCAACCGCAAGGACGTCCGCAACGCCGTGGAGGCCGCGCACAAGGCGCGCGGCTGGGCAAAGGGGACGGCGCACAACCGGGCGCAGGTCATCTACTACATGGCCGAGAACCTGGCCGCCCGCGCCGACGAGTTCGCCCGCCGCATCGCGCAGATGACGGGCGACGAGGCCGGTGCTGAGCGCGAGGTGGAGGCCAGCATCCGCCGCCTGTACACGTACGGCGCCTGGGCCGACAAGTACGACGGCCAGGTGCACGCCACGCCCCTGCGCAACGTGACCATCGCCATGAACGAGCCCATCGGCGTGGTGGGCGTGGCCTGCCCCGACACGGCGCCGCTGCTGGGATTCATCTCCGCCGTCATCCCTGCCGTGGCGATGGGCAACGCCGTGGTCGTGGTCCCGTCGGAGCGCTGGCCCCTGGCGGCCACGGACTTCTACCAGGTGCTGGACACGAGCGACGTGCCCGGCGGCGTGGTGAACATCGTCACCGGCAAGCGCGACGAGCTGGCCGAGACGCTAGCCTCGCACGACGACGTGGACGCCGTGTGGTACTTCGGCTCGGCCGAGGGGAGCACGATGGTGGAGCGGCTGAGCGCGGGGAACATGAAGCGCACGTGGGTGAGCTACGGCCGCGAGCGCGACTGGTACGACGCCGAGCAGGGCGAAGGCCGCGAGTTCCTGCGCCAGGCCACCCAGGTCAAGAACATCTGGGTGCCGTACGGGGAATAAGGGAGGCGAGCCCGAACGTACCGGGCACGGCAACTACGGAGGGCACAGAATCAGACGGTTACGATCCGGCGGGAAGGCGGCGCCCTTGCCGTCGCCATCCCGGACGACGTGGCGGAGCAGATGAACGTCGGGGACGGCGACAAGCTCTACCTCGTGCAAACCGACCACGGGCTGGCGCTCGTGCCCACCGCGCCAGCATCCAGCGAGGCCGACCGGGCGGTTCTCGCCGCGTTCGACGACGTCGTGCGGCAGTATGACAGCACGCTGCGCCGGCTTGTCCAGTAGACACCGGGTGCGGGAAGGCCCTTGACGAGCGGATCGGACGGTTATATACTTCGTTCAGTTACACTCCTCGCCACGGCGAGCATTACAGCCCCGGGGGAGCTTCGGCTCCCCCGTTTTTTTGTCCCTCCAACCCACGCTCCTTATGGCACCTCGCGTCATGATCTTCGTGGACTTCTGGAACGCGCAGCTCTCGTGGAACGAGTGGCACCAGCGCAACGGCGCCCGGGGTACGGTGCGCATCCCCTGGGAGCACCGATTTCCGCAGGTGCTGGTGCAGCGGGTGGACCCCGGTGCGATCTACGCGGGAACGTACGTCTACGCATCGTACCACCCGTCCCAGGGCGCCGACCACGGCCTGCGGCGCTTTCTGCACGTGATGGACGGGTTCACCGGGTACAACGTGCTGGTAAAGGAGCGTTCGCCCCGCAGCCCCGCCCGGTGCCCCAACCCGGGGTGCCGGCAGCCAATCTCCATCTGCCCGCACTGCGACCGGCCTATCGAGCGCACGGTGGAGAAAGGGATCGACACGGCGCTCGTGACGGACCTGATCCGCTTCGGCATCGACGGGCACTACGACCGCGCCGTCCTCGTCGCCGCGGACGCGGACCACGTGCCGGCGGTCAAGTTCCTGGGCGGGCGGATGAAGCAGATCACCCACGCGTGGTTCCGGGGACAGGCCAGCGAGCTGCGGAACGCCTGCTGGAACCACGTCCACTTCGACGACCTGATGCCCGACCTGCTCGCGGACGGCAGCGTGGGACGGGCCGCCTAGCGCCACCGGACGTCTCGCGGTGCGCGGAACGGGACCGGGCGCGGAGACTCATGTCCCCGCGCCCGGTCTGCGCTTCACCCCCTGTGGCGCCCGTCAGACGGGGCTCAGGCGTGGACGGGCTCCTCGGCCACGAAGGGCACGGCTACCTTGCCGGCCTGCGTGGCGCGGCGCGTCAGGTGGTGCTTGACCCGCTCCAGGAAGAAGTCCCAGGGAAAGTTCTTGCCCGGGTCGGTGTGGTCGGACTTCTTGAACACGGCCGACACCTGCGCGTGGCCCACCAATCCCTTACTCTGCTTGTCGCCCAGCTGCTTGTTCGTGAGCTGCCGCACGGGGATGTCGTACTTCAGGCAGTACTGCGCGGCGGCGTCGGCGCCGCGGTCCAGCAGCAGGACGCCGTAGGGATCCAGCCACTGCGCGCGCGTCTGCTTGGCGAACCCGGTGAGCTCGATCTGGATGCCGTCGCTGTTGGCGCCCGGGGCCGCGAACGCGACGTCGTTGTCCAGCACGCACTGCACGATGCTGTTGCTGTCCACGCAGATGTGCGCGGACTTGACGGTGCTGGTGTTCGCGAAGTCCCGCGCGATCACCTCGGCCGCGTCCTTGGTCTCGGGGAACTCCATGTCGTGGATGACGATCACCCGCACGGCGCGCCGCCCCTCGACCTTCTTGAAGTGCCGCGCCTTGACGAACGGCCAGTTCTCCGTCTCGAACACGTGGTCCATGCTGCCTCCCTGGCACAAAGGTGTACCCGCACGATGAAGGGGTCCGCGGACACGGCGGGGTCGTGAAGAAGGATCGTTGGGGGAGAGCCTGCGAGTGCGCGCGGACGCATGCATATGATGCTGCGCCGCCGGCCGGAGGACAATCCTTTTCTCATCCGCCGTCCGCCGCGCCTTCCCTCGGAAGGGGTGCACCGGTCGCGCATGGCACGCGATGTCCGTAATATTCCCCACAGAGGGGGACGACACGGCGCCGGAGAGGGTCATGGCGGAGGACGGCACGGTGGGTACGGACCGGGGGACGCGCGGCACGGAACGCGAGCGGGGCACCTCGCGGCGGGAGGCGGATGCCGATCTCATGCTCTACCGCAAGCTGGTGGAGAGCGTGCACGACTACGCCATCTTCGCCCTGGACTCCCAGGGGCACATCATCACCTGGAACGCGGGGGCCCAGCGCTTCAAGGGCTACACGCGCGACGAGATCGTGGGCCAGCACTTCTCCGTCTTCTATCCCGCGCACGAGCGCGCGGCGCGCAAACCGGAGTGGGAGCTGGAGGTGGCCGCGCGGGAGGGGACGTACGAGGAGGAGGGGTGGCGGGTGCGCAAGGACGGGTCGCGCTTCTGGGCGGGTGTCCTCATCACCGCGCTGTACGACGACGACGGCACCGTCATGGGATACGCCAAGGTCACGCGCGACCTCACGGAGCGCCGCGAGGCGCAGCAGCGCGCCATGGACGACGCACGCCGCATCGCCGCGGCCGAGGCGTCCAGCCGCGCCAAGATCGAGTTCCTGACCTCCATGTCGCACGAGCTGCGCACGCCGCTCAACGCCATCGGCGGCTACGCGGAGCTGCTGTCCATGGGCGTGCACGGCCCCGTGACGGAGGAGCAGGCCCGGGACCTGGAGCGCATCACGCTGAGCCAGCGCCACCTGCTCTCCATCATCAATGACATCCTGAACTACAGCCGCATCGAGGCCGGGGAGCTGGGGTACGAGAGCGAGCCCGTGCCCCTGGAGCGCTCCCTGGCCGACGTGGCCGCCATGGTGCTGCCGCAGGCGGTGCTGCGCGGCGTGGAGCTGGACCCGTCGCCCGCCGGCCCCCCCGTCGTGGCGCGGGCCGACCGCCTGAAGGTGGAGCAGATCCTGTTGAACCTGCTTTCCAACGCGGTCAAGTTCACGCCGGAAGGCGGGCGCATCACCGTCGCCTGCCGGGTGCAGGACGGCCGCGCCGCCGCCGTCGTGGCCGACACGGGGGCGGGCATCCCGGCGGACCAGCTGGACTCCATCTTCGAGCCGTTCGTGCAGCTGGGGCGCTCGCTGACCTCGGGGCACGAGGGCACGGGGCTGGGGCTGGCCATCAGCCGCGACCTGGCCCGCGCCATGGGCGGCGACCTTACGGCGGAGAGCACCCCGGGCGAGGGATCGGCCTTCATGCTCACCCTGCCGCTGGACGCGTAGCCGGCGCCCCGCGGAAGGCCACGCCCGAATCGTGCAGTTCGTCGCGGGCGTCCGCCGTCCACGGACCCGGCGGCCGCGGAACCTGTCCACTGGCACGGATCTGCGTTACATTACCGGGCTCAACAGCCTACGCAGAATGATGGCAACGCTACCGCACAACAAGCTGATCGCCGTGCCCGCGGGCGGCCCCCCCGAGATCGCCGAGCCGGGGCACGAGGAGCACCGCAACCCCGGCATGGCGCTGGACCTGGACTGGGTGGAGGCGGCCCGGGTGAACCGCAGCGCCGTGGAGCGCCGCGCGGCCACCATCCCCACCCGCCGCACGGTCAAGAAGCAGTGGCAGGCCGCGTGGCTGCTGCGCGCCATCACGCTCATGGACCTGACCACGCTTTCCGGCGACGACACGCCGGGGAACGTGCGCCGGCTGTGCGCCAAGGCCCGCAACCCCGTGCGCCCCGACCTGCTGGAGGGGCTGGGCGTGGCCCACCTTCCCATCCACACGGCCGCCGTGTGCGTGTACCACGCGCTGGTGCCCACCGCGGTGGAGGCGCTGCACGGGTCCGGGATCCCCGTGGCGGCCGTGTCCACGGGCTTTCCCGCGGGCCTTTCGCCCTGGGAGCAGCGGGTGGAGGAGATCCACGCCTCCGTGGAGGCCGGGGCGGCGGAGATCGACATCGTCATCACGCGCGCCCACGTGCTCACGGGCAACTGGCAGGCGCTGTACGACGAGGTGCGCGAGTTTCGCCGCGCGTGCGGGCCGGCGCACCTCAAGACCATCCTGGCCACGGGCGAGCTGGCCACGCTGCGCAACGTGGCAAAGGCGTCGCTGGTGTGCATGATGGCGGGCGCGGACTTCATCAAGACGTCCACGGGCAAGGAGACGGAGAACGCGACCCTCCCCGTGGGGCTCACCATGGTGCGCGCCATCCGCGAGTACCGGGAGCGCACGGGGGTCAACGTGGGCTTCAAGCCGGCGGGCGGCATCAAGACGGCCAAGCAGTCGCTGGACTGGCTGCTGATGATGAAGGAGGAGCTGGGCACGGACTACCTGCGCCCGGACCTGTTCCGCTTTGGGGCCAGCTCGCTGCTGGGCGACATCGAGCGCCAGCTGGAGCACCACCTGACCGGCCGCTACTCCGCCGCGCACCGCCACCCGATGGCCTGAGCGGGAGCCCGGCGGGACGGCGGGATGATTGACGACGGCGGCGCGAAAGGTGAGACACCTGTCGCGCCGCTGTCGCATTTTGTACGCACTGGACAGATGCGCGCTTTCGGATAGATTCCATGGCAGGAGGTGATGCCATGAGCAAGATGATCGAGGTGCCGGACGAGCTCTATGCGGAGCTCACCGAGGCGGCGGCGGAAGACAGGACCACTCCCCTGGGGTGGATCGCGGCCCGGCTGCGCCTGCTCCGCAGGTCCAGGCACGTCAACGCCCGCCCGAATGGCCAGACCCTCGCCGAACGGGCCGCCGAGCTCGGGCTGGTGGGAGCCGTGGACAGCGGCGGAGCGGAGCGGCTCTCCGAGCGGCACAGCGAAGTCTTTGGCGAGATGATCGAGGCACAGCAAAAGGCGGGACGCCCGTGATGCTGTGCGACGCGGGGCC
>DATING010000045.1:0-6004 GCA_035474555.1 Longimicrobium sp.
CGTCCCGCCCCATCCGTCCCATCCGTCCCATCCGTCCCATCCGTCCCATCCGTCCCATCCGTCCCATCCGTCCCATCCGCCCCATCCGTCCCATCCGTCCCATCCGTCCCATCCATCCCGCCCGGCGCCCACTTCATCCCCTCCCGCTGGCGCGGGACTCTACCGCATCGCAGCTTCACGTGCTAATTCTTTCGCCTGCATCCGATCGGCCGGGGTGGTCCGTCCTCCCGTGCCGATCCCCATCCACCCGCCCACGAGTCGCACCCATGAAGCTCGCCCGCCCGTCCCGCATCATCGCCGCCGCCGCGCTCCTGCTGGGGGCCGCGCTTCCGTCCGCCGCCTGCGCCCAGGCCGCCGCGGATGCCGTGACGGCCTTCGTGGACGTGACCGTCATCCCCATGGACACGGAGCGCGCGCTCCCCGGCCAGACGGTGCTCGTGCAGGGCGACCGCATCATCGCCGTGGGGCCCAGCGCGTCGGTGGCGGTGCCGGGCGGCGCGCGGCGCATCGACGGGCGCGGCAAGTACCTCACGCCCGGCCTGGCGGAGATGCACGGCCACGTGCCGCAGCCCGCCAACAACCCGCAGTACACGGAGGACGTGCTCTTTCTCTACCTGGCAAGCGGAATCACCACCGTGCGGGGGATGCTGGGCGCGGAGGGGCAGCTGGACCTGCGCCGGCGCATCATCCGGGGCGAGCTGGCGGGGCCCATGCTGTACCTGGCGGGGCCCAGCTTCAACGGCAACTCCGTCGCCAGCCCCGAGGCCGCCGCGGCGATGGTGCGCGCGCAAAAGGCGGGCGGATGGGACCTGCTCAAGGTGCATCCCGGCCTGACCCGCGCCGAGTACGACGCCATGGCGCGCACGGCGGCGGAGGAGGGCATCCGCTTTGGCGGGCACGTGCCGGAAGAAATCGGGCTGATGCACGCCCTGCGGATGGGGCAGGAGACCTTTGACCACGTGGACGGCTACGTGGAGTACGCTGGCGGCGCGGACGGGCCGGTGGATCCCGCCAAGCTGGATTCCGCCGTGCGGATGACGCGCGAGGCGGGTGCGTGGGTGGTGCCCACGATGGCGCTGTGGGAGGTGCTGTTCACCACGCTGGACCTGGATTCGCTGCGGGCCTATCCCGAGCTGCGCTACGCCTCGCCCCGGCAGGTGAACGCGTGGGTGAACTCGTTCAACCAGCGCCGCAACGCGCCCCAGTTCGACATGGCGACGTCGCGGCGGGTGATCGCGGCGCGGCAGCAGGTGCTGGCGGCGCTGCACCGCGGCGGCGCGGGCATCCTGATGGGGACGGACGCGCCGCAGGAGTTCAGCGTGCCGGGCTTTTCGCTGCACCGCGAGTTTCCGCGGATGACCGCCGCGGGGATGACGCCGTTCGACATCCTGGCCACGGGCACGCGCAACGTGGGCGCGTACTTTCAGCGCAACGACGCGTTCGGCACCGTGGCGGTGGGCCGCCGCGCCGACCTGCTGCTGCTGAATGCCGATCCGCTGGCGGACATCGCCAACCTGCAGCGCATTGCCGGCGTGATGGCGCGCGGCCGCTGGATGAGCAGCGACGAGATCAAGACGCGCCTGGAGGCCATCGCCGCCCGCCACGCCGCCGCACCCCAGTGATTGCGCCGAAGATTGCGCCGATGCGCGGGCTCGCGCCGTGAAGGCGGAGCCCGCGCAAGCGGGGCAGAGCCGGAAAGCTGAGCCCGCGCGGGGGGCAGTGCGAATGAATTCGCCGCAACAAACACACGAAGTCCGCCTGCGCGGACTGTCCGTCGCGGGTGAGTGCCACGCAGGGACGAAGCCCGAGCAGGTCCTGAGCGGGTAAACCCGCCGCTGGGAAGGCCATAAGCCCCGTCTCCGCTCGCTGACGCTCGCGGAACGGGGCTTCAACTGCTCTATATCCGCCTTGGTGCACTACCGCCGCGTGCGGCACGAGCTGTCGGCGCAGGCCGACATTGCGGTTTCATTGCCGCGATTTCAATCGCCGGGCGACCCGGCACGGCCTCCGCCTCCCCAACACGAACCCGGCTCGAACCCGGCCATGGTGCACTTCGGTGGCCGGGGCACGAGCCGTCGGCGAAGGCCGACATCACGTTTTCGGTGCCGCGATTTCAATCGCCCGGCAGGTGTGCGCACGCACTCCGCCTCCACGGCACGAGCCGGCCCTTCCTCGGCCCAGGCGTGCTATCATCCGGTCCGCGCCCGGCGCTCCTGACGCATCCGCGCGCGAATCGCTATCCTGTCACCATCGAAAGCCATCCAGACCAACCGCGACCAGGGAGATGCGCGTGACCGACCGGCGCCTTGTCGACGTGAGCCACACGGTGGAATCGGGCATGATCACCTACAAGGGGCTGCCCGCGCCCATCATCTGCGACTACATGAGCCGCGAGGACTCCAAATCCCGCTACGCGCCGGGGACGGAGTTCCAGATCGGGCGCATCGACATGGTGGCCAACACGGGGACGTACGTGGACGCGCCGTTCCACCGCTACGCGCACGGCCGCGACCTGTCGGAGCTGTCGCTGACCTCGCTGGCGGACGTGGACTGCCTGGTGGTGCGGCCGCGGCTGGACGGGCGCGCCATCGGTCGGGAAGCGTTCGCGGACCTGGACGTGCGCGGCCGGGCCGTGCTGGTGCACACCGGGTGGGACGCGAACTGGCGCACGGACGCCTACTTCGAGGGCCATCCGCACCTCACGGAGGACGCCGCGCTGTACCTGGCGGACGCCGGCGCGGCCATCGTGGGCATCGACTCGTTCAACATCGACAACGTGGATGGGGGAACGCGCCCCGTGCACAGCGTGCTGCTGGGCCGCGACATCCCCATCTGCGAGCACATGTGCAACCTGCGCGAGCTCCCCGATTCCGGCAGCCGCTTCTTCGCCGTCCCCGTAAAGGTGAAGGGGATGGGCACCTTCCCCGTCCGCGCCTTTGCCATCTGCTGAAACTGCGTGGATCGGGTACGCGCGGTGAACTTCTCCCCCTCTCCCGCGCAGTGTGCGGGAGAGGGGGCCGGGGGGGTGAGGGCGCCCGCGAAGCGGCGGCTGTAAGACCCTGCCCGCGCCTGGAGCCTGCCACGCGGGTGCCTCTGCCTGCTCGCTTCGGTGGATGCGGATCTGCCGCCGCCCCGCTTCGTCTTGCGTCACGAACAACGACCCCGGCCGGAAGCCCCGGCCGGGGTCGCTGCTGTTCACCAGGGAAAGCGCGTCGTTCACTCCCGCACTAACGCACTAACGCACTCCCGCACTTCCGTCGTTACCGGCGCCAGGCCAGTCCCAGCCCGATGTCCGGCGAGTCGTCGCTCAGGCCCACGCTCAGGCGCAGGATCAGGTTCCGCGAGAATTCGGCGTCCAGGCCCACCTCGGCCAGCAGCTCCGTCTCCCAGTCGTCGTTCTCCGCGAAGCTGTCCAGGAGGGCCACGCGGGGGTGGATGTACGGCGTGAGCGCCACGCCCGGGCTCACGAAGCGCTGGCCCACGCTCAGGCCCGCCTGCAGCCCCAGCGCGTCCACCTCGCCGATGAGCCCCTGCGCGCCCGCCGTAAAGGCGATGTCGATGGGCGCGGTCACCGGCACGCGCACCTCGCCGCCCAGCGACACCAGCCCGTCCTCCTCGTAGTCCAGGTAGCCCACGCGCAATCCCACGGGCCCGCTGCGCCAGATTCCTTCCAAGCCCGTGCCGCCCTGCGAGTCGCTCACGTACACGCCGATGTCGTTCATCACGACCGGCGCCTGGTAGCTCGGCGTGAACACCTGCGCCTGGGCGCTCGAGGCGAACAGCGCGGCGGCGGCCACGGTGGGCATCAATACGGTTCTTCTCATCGCTCCAGCTCGGTTCCGATCCAGTTCCCAGGCACACCGGCGTGCCTGGCTTCGGGGCAGACCTATTACAAGACCGGGACCACCTGGCATGTGATACGGTAACAGCAGTGCCCCGCTGCGTATCCCGCATGATTGCTGGATTTCCGCCGAAATGGATGATCCGCGCGGCTGATCCGGGGTGCACTAAAATGAGGACACCCGCCGTCCCTTCCGTGGCCGTAATCTCCCGCTTCCTGTAAAAAGCTTGCACTCGGGACGGCGCACGGACACAATGTGCGCCTCGTTTACTTCTGCCTTGCGGAGCTTGCTCCGTTGGGCAGCACTGTGCTACTTTACGGCGGAGGGTTATGCACGAAGAGACCAACCCTCAATTCTCGTTGGCGGCGATCCAGGCGGCTGTGGCGGAAGGCAACTACTACTTCATGGCCTACGCGGCGGCGGGCTTAGTCGAGACTCAGCTTACACGGGGGGAGATCGAGCAGGCGATCGCGGCGCTGACTCCGTGGCATTTTCACAAGTGCTTGCTTTCTACGGCGGATGGATGGGAAGGGCAACCGTTCGACTGGTACATCTGCCCCTATTCTCGACCCGGCCGCACGAGCGCGCGGACGGGGTTGTCGCTGAAACTGGTGCTGGAGCCGACCGGCGAAGTCCGGATCTTCAGTCTCCACTGGTCCAAGGTGCCCAAATGAAGTGCGGACGACGCTGCGACGGCGAATACGGCGAGGTCGTGGAGCCCCAGGCCTTCAAGGTGCGGGGGCGCGAAGTGACTGTTCCCGTATCGCTCATGAAGTGTGATGCGTGCGGGGACATCATGTACTCCCCCGAGCAGATGGACCGCGCGCAGAAAGCTGTCTATGCGGAGATCCGCAGGCGCGAGAACCTGCTTGCGCCCGAGGAGATCGCCTCGCTGCGGCTCTGCTTGGGCTTGAAGCAGGAGGAGTTCGAGCGCTTGCTGGGCCTGGGTCCCAAGACGGTGGTACGCTGGGAATCGGGCCGCGTGTTCCAGAGCAAGGCCGCGGACGCGCTCATGCGCCTGGTGCAGGCGGATCGCGCAAACGCGGTGCGGCTCGCGGACTGGAACGGGATCACGCTGCCCTACAATCCGCCGCTCCGCCGGACGCTCGGCCGGCGAAGCCGCAGCGCGCCGTAGCCAGCGCAGCAGTTTCCGATCGAAAGGGTCCCGCCCGGCCGATGTGCCGGGCGGGACCGCTCGTTTTCCGAAGGGTGGTGCTCAGGAGGTGCGAGCGGGCGTGTGGGATGAGTGCCCGGACTACAAGTGGAATCCGGGTTCGGCGCACGGGGTCCGCTCCTTGCGCTTCGGCGCCGAAAACCGAGCCCCCGATGCAACGGATGCCTCACGACGCGCGCTACCTTCCCATCGAAGACCACGGCGTCATCGGCGACCTGCACACGGTCGCGCTGGTGGGGCTGGACGGCGCCATCACGTTCCTGTGCGCGCCGCGCTTCGACTCGCCGTCCGTCTTTGCCGCGCTGCTGGACGCGGACCGCGGCGGCGCCTTTCGCATCGACCCGCAGCTGGGCCCCGACGCCCGCCGCAAGCAGCTGTACCTCCCCGACACCAACGTCCTGCTCACCCGCACGCTCTCGCCGGACGGCGTTGCGGAGATCAGCGACTTCATGCCCGTGGGGGAGACGTCGCCCGTGCGCAGGGTGGTGCGGCGCGTAAAGGCCGTGCGCGGCGACGTGCGCTTCGTCCTGCGCTGCGCGCCGCGCTTCGGGTACGGCGCCGTGCCGCATCGTACCGAGCCGGAAGACGGCGACGGCGTGGCGTTCACGCCGGAAGACGCGGACGCGGCGGGGCTGGCGTTTCTGCGCCTGCGCGGCTCCGTGCCGCTGGAGGTGGCGGACGGCGACGCCGTGGCGGAGTTCACGCTCAAGCACGAGCAGACGGCCACCTTCATCCTGGAAGCGTGCAGCGAGGCGCACACGGGCCCGCACGCCACCCAGCGCTACGCCGCGGACGCCTTCAAGCGCACGGTCAACTGGTGGCGGGCCTGGATCGGCAAGTCCACCTACCGCGGCCGCTGGCGCGACGAGGTGAACCGCTCCGCGCTCGTGATGCGGCTGCTCGTATCCCAGGAGCACGGGTCGCTCATCGCCGCGCCCACGTTCGGGCTGCCGGAATCCATCGGCGGCGTGCGCAACTGGGACTACCG
>DATING010000046.1:0-1818 GCA_035474555.1 Longimicrobium sp.
CAGTCTCACGCGGAGGACGCGGAGGACGCGGAGGACGCGGAGAACTGCGGAGACGGACAACGGACTGGATCACACAGGGGGAAAGAGGGAAAGGGGAACGGGGATGGCCGGAAGTCCCCCTTTCCCCCTGTGTGCGATTGCTGTTGCCGTTCTCATCCGTTCTCCGCGCCCTCCGCGTCCTCCGCGTGAGGCCCTCTTCCCAAGCCGGCGTGGATGACGAGACGACTGTGGGGATGACACCGTTCTTTCTGGACGCGGGCGCGGCGCGGGACGGGGTACGGGCGTTGCGTAGATGGAACGCCAGATTTCACCCTCCAGGCTCGCGGGGCGGCGTTGGCGCCCCGCAACTCGTACCGGGACAGCAGGATGACACGAGCGGCAGTCGCGCGGGCGCGGTATCAGGGACTGGCGGCCGCGCGCCGGTGGACGCACGACCCGGCGCGGCCGCGCGAAAAGTTCTCACTCTCCGTGGGCGACAAGGTGGGTGAGCTCACCGTCATCGGGCACCTGGCCTGCGGGCGGATGAGCGAGCTGTACCAGGTGTGGAGCAACCGCCACTGGTGCGCGCTCACGGGCAAGATCGCGCGCACGGAGTTCATGGAGAACGGCGTGGCCCCCGTGGCGTTTCGCCGCGAGGCCGAGGTGCTGGAAAAGCTGCGCCACCCTAACATCGTGCGGCTGTTCGGGTCCGACACGGCGGACGGGCGGCCGTACATCCTGATGGAGTACCTGGCGGGGCCGTCGCTCTTCGACGTGCTGGAGGGGATGCCCAAGCGCCGGCTGCACATCCCCGACGCCATCCGCGCCATCATGCACGTGGGCGCGGCCGTGCACTACCTGCACCGCTGCGGCTACCTGTACCGCGACCTCAAGCCCGGCAACGTGCACCTGCGCGAGGGCGTGCCCGTGCTGCTGGACTTCGACGTGGTGCGCGAGATCGAGCCCATCCGCCGTCCCGCCGACCGCCTGGGGACGGCGCCGTACATGGCCCCCGAGCAGGTGCTCAAGGAGCCGCTCTCGGCCGCCACGGACGTGTACGGGCTGGGTGCCATGCTGTACGAGCTGGTGACGGGCAAGTGGGCCACCGAAGAGCCGGTGGAAGAGGACGACGAGGAGTGGAACGAGTGGGATGACGACGAGGACGAGCCGCCCGCGGCCGTGGTGGAGCAGCGCACGCCGCAGACCACCGACCGCGAGCTGACCACGCGCGAGCTGGAGCAGCGCTATCCGCAGATCAAGATGCCGCCCGTTCCGCCGCGCGCCCACCTGTCCGGCATGCCGCGCGAGCTGGAGGCGGTGATCCTGCGCGCGATGGAGACGGATCCCTCCAAGCGGTACCAGTCGGTGTCGGGGATGCTGGCCGCGCTGGCGCCCATGCTCAAGGGCCGGCACCGGTTGTGGCCGGAGAATGCTCCCGTGGAGCGCCGGGCGGACACGCAGTCGCGGTAGGGAACGGCGGAACGGCGGAACTGCGGGTTACAGGGGACAGGTTACAGGGGACAGCCTGCAACAGCGGGTGGGGCGTGTCCCTCCGCTGCGCTCCGGGCCGGGCTGCGCGCGCCGTAGGCAACGAAACAACCGTTGCCAACGGCGCCGAGCCCGCGGAGAGCCGGGACACGGTACGGCTGTGTCCCGGCTCTTCGCGTTCTCGGTCCTGCGGGCGCGAATCCCTCACGCAACGGCATCCGGACCGCCGTCTCCGCGCGGGGCCCTCACCCCCGGCCCCCTCTCCCGTACACCACCTGTCAGCACCCTCGAGTGCCAGCCCTGTACGGGAGAGGGGGAGAACCCCGTCCGCGTACGGCCTGCCCGCGCTGA
>DATING010000047.1:0-2057 GCA_035474555.1 Longimicrobium sp.
CTCTCCGCGAGGAACGAGCGGGGAGGGGCCGCCTGCTGCCGGCGCGATTCATCCCCTCCGCTCCGAAGTTCTCCCCCTCTCCCGCGCAGTTTGCGGGAGAGGGGGCCGGGGGGTGAGGGGCCCCGCGAAGCGGGCGCCGTAGAGCTCGACCGCGACGAAATCCGCCCCCCTAACAAGAGTCCTCGCCCCCCGCCCGTTCCCGCCAATCTCCCCGCGACATTGACGAATCGGGGTGCGCGGGCGCAGGTTGTCGGCCTGCCGGAATCCACAACCCGCCTGCGCGCCGCCGTTGCCACGCGCGCAGCCGTGCGCTCCGGGCTCACGCCGGCGCCGGGCGAACGTTCCATCCGCCCCGCTCCGCCCCTGTACCGCAACCCCCGTCCCCGTCAACCCGACGCAATGTCCGCAATTCTCAGGCGGCTCACCCGCCGCAAGCCCATCAGCGAGCTGCTGGCCGACGAAGGCCATCCCAACTCGCTCAAGCGCGAGCTGGGGGCCGGCGACCTGATCATGCTGGCCATCGGCGCGGTGATCGGCGCCGGCATCTTCTCGTCCATCGGCACGGCGGCGGCGGGCGAGATCAACCCCGACGGCTCCGTGGTGCGCTACGGCGCCGGGCCCGCGCTCATCTTCTCGTTCATCCTGCTGGGCGGGGTGTGCGGGCTGGCGGCGCTGTGCTACGCGGAGCTCGCCTCCATGATCCCCCAGGCCGGCAGCGCGTACGCCTACTCGTACGCCACCCTGGGCGAGCTGGTGGCGTGGATCATCGGCTGGGACCTGATCCTGGAGTACGCGGTGGGCAACGTGGCCGTGGCGGTGGCGTGGAGCGGCTACTTCAACTCCATGCTCAGCGGCTTCGGCATCCACCTGCCGGACTGGGCCACGCACGGGTGGCGCGCCGTGGTCAAGAGCAGCGACCCCGAGGTGCGGGCGCTGCTGGAGACGGCGCCCCGCATCGGCAACATCCCCATCCTGGTGAACATCCCGGCCTTCATGATCGTGGCCGTGATCACCTGGCTGCTGATGCGCGGCGTGCGCGAGAGCGCGCGGGCCAACAACATCATGGTGGTGATCAAGCTGCTGGTGCTCACGCTGTTCGTGGTGGTGGGCGGGATGCACATCAACATGGACAACTTCACCCCGTTCGCGCCCAACGGCTGGCGGGGCATTCACCAGGGCGCGGCCATCGTCTTCTTTGCCTACATCGGCTTCGACGCCATCAGCACGGCGGCCGAAGAGACCAAGAACCCGCAGCGCAACCTGCCCATCGGCATCCTGGGCGGCCTGGCCATCTGCACGCTCATCTACGTGATTGTGGGCGCCGTGGCCACCGGCCTGGTGCCGTACCAGCAGCTCAAGGGCGCGGACCCGCTCACGCAGGCGCTGGACGTGGCCGGCCTGCAGACGGCGGGGTGGATCGTGTCGGTGGGCGCCGTGGTGTCGCTGACGGCCGTGCTCCTCGTCTTCCAGTACGGCCAGCCCCGCATCTTCTACGCGATGGGCCGCGACGGGCTGCTGCCCAAATGGACGACCAAGGTGAGCACCAAGGCCCGCGTGCCGTACGTGACCACGCTGCTCACCGGGCTGGTGGTGGCCGTGGGCGCCCTGTTCGCGGACGAGAACGAGATCTACGACCTTACCAACATCGGCACGCTGTCGGCGTTCGCCATGGTGTGCATCGGCGTGCTGGTGCTGCGCATCGTGGATCCGCACCGGCACCGCCCCTTCCGCGTGCCGTTCGTTTGGCCCGTGACCATCATCGGCGCCGGCGCGTGCATCTACGTGATGACGGGGCTGCCGCCGCACGCGTGGGAGCGGTTCGCCATCTGGCTGGCCCTGGGGATCCTCATCTACCTGCTCTACGGCTACCGCCACAGCACCCTGCACCGCGGCGGCCCCGAAAAGCCCGGCGACCTGACCGCGAGCGGTCGCGGCGCTGGACCCGACGCGCCCAACAGCTGACGGCGGCGGCGGATGGATGACGATGGGCGGCGGCTCCCGCGTGGGGGCCGCCGCCCTCGTCGTTCCGGGAGCGGGCGATTCGCAGATCCGCCGGC
>DATING010000048.1:0-1506 GCA_035474555.1 Longimicrobium sp.
CCGCGGCAGCGGGAGCGGCTGCGGATCTTCCAGTCGTCGCTGGTCTACCGCGACGAGCGGCTGGCCGGGCTGGACGCGGCGGTGCTGGTGGAGGTGATCGAGCACGTGGACCCCTCGCGGCTGGGGGCGCTGGAGCGCTGCGTCTTCGGGTCGGCCGGGCCCGGCACGGTGGTCGTGACCACGCCGAACGTCGAGTACAACGTGCGCTACGAGACGCTGGAGGCGGGCCGGTTCCGGCACGCCGACCACCGCTTCGAGTGGACGCGCGCCGAGTTCGCCGCGTGGGCCGGCGCGGTCGCCGCGCGCCACGGCTACTCCGTCCGCCACGAGCCGATCGGACCGGTGGACGACGAGGTCGGCGCGCCTACGCAGATGGCGGTGTTCACCCGCGACGCGGCGCAGGGCTGAGTGTGTCGCGCAGCTTCCATGGGACCGGCTGACGGTGGTGCTGGATCGGAATCTCGCGTTCCGCGTGCGGGACGCATTCACGTCGTAGCGAGTGGGACCATGACGAACGCACACCTGATCATCCCGGCCGGCACGCAGGTGGTGCTGCGCCGCGGCGTGAGCACCGGCGCGGGGGTTTCGATCGCCCCCGCCGGGGCGGTGGGCGTGGTCACGGAATCACCCGCGGACGCTACGCACGCCTACCGGGTGCGACTGACGGACGGGCGCGAGGTGGCGCTGCGCCGCGACGAGCTGAGCATCCGCAAGCATCACCAGACCGGGCTGATGGGCAACCCGGGCGAGATCCTGCGCGAGCACGATCTCTACGAACACGTGGTGTTTCGCTGCGTGGTCGGCTCGCGCGCCTACGGCCTGGCGCACGAGGCGTCGGACGTGGACGTGCGCGGCATCTACCTCCCTCCGGCGGAGCTGCACTGGTCGCTGTACGGCGTGCCCGAGCAGCTGGAGGACAGGGAGAGCGAGGTGGTGTTCTGGGAGCTGCAGAAGTTCGTGGTGCTGGCGCTCAAGGCCAACCCCAACATCCTGGAGTGCCTCTACACGCCCCTGGTGCAGCGCGTGAGCCCGGTGGCGGCCGAGCTGCTGGCGGAGCGCCATCGCTTTCTCAGCCGCGTGGTCTACCAGACCTACAACGGCTACGTGATGAGCCAGTTCAAGCGGCTGGAGCAGGACATCCGCACCACCGGCGGGCCGAAGTGGAAGCACGCCATGCACCTGATCCGCCTGCTGCTGGCGGGCGTGGCCACGCTGCGCGAGGGGTGCGTGCCCGTGGACGTGGGCGAGCACCGCGAGGCGCTGCTCACCATCAAGCGGGGCGAGATGCCGTGGGAGGCGGTGAACGCCTGGCGCCTGGAGCTGCATCGGCGGTTCGATGCGGCCCATGCGTCCACCTCGCTCCCGGACCGCCCGGACTACGCCTGGGCGAACGACTACCTGGTCCGCGCGCGGCGCGACGCGGCCAGCCGGCTGGCGGGCGCGGAGGCACGGTGATCGGCGGGTCATCCGCCTCGGCCGGATGACCCGCCGGATCACCCGAAATGC
>DATING010000049.1:0-2278 GCA_035474555.1 Longimicrobium sp.
CACCCGGCCTCGCTTAGGCTCGTCCACCCTCTCCCACAAACTGCGTGGGAGAGGGTATACACCCCAGTCCCGTGCACAGAAGCACGCTTCCGACGAAACTGAAGTTCTCCCCCTCCTGCCCGCGAAGCGGGGGAGGGGGCCGGGGGGAGGGGGCCCTCACCCGTGACGGACAGCCGCGTCGCGAGATGAGTCATCTCCCTCCCCCGCGCCGTTTGCGGGAGGGTCGGGGAGGGGGGCGCTCCGCTGCCGGCGCGGGCCTGATCCTCCCCGCTACCGCGTCAGGTAATCCAGGATCGCATCCGACACCGCGTTGTTGCTCACGCGGTCGAAGCCGGCGAACATGGGGCCGCTGTTGATCTCCATGAACACCAGCTCGCCCGTATCCGCGTCCGTCTTGAAGTCGGCGGCGCCGTACTCCATCCGCAGCCGGTCCATCAACCGCGACAGCCCCGCCAGCACGCCCGCGTCGATCTGCTCGACGGGCAGCGGCTCCACGCGCGAATCGTCGTCGGCGCGGTAGTCCAGGTGGTCGCTGATCACGTGATACGGGACGAAGCGCCCGCCCACGCCGTAGATGCGCACCTCCGGCGCCACCAGCCGGTTCTGCACGAAGGCGGGCGCGGCGGATTTGCCCTCGCGGCGCGGCGTGGTACGCAGCAGGTCGGCCACCCCCTGCGTGAATCCGCCGCCCGGCACCGGCTTGGCGATCATCCCCTCCGCGCCCGGCAACGCATCCAGCAGCTCCAGGTCATTGGTGACGAGCGTGCGCGGAATCCGCAGCCCGCACGCCGCCGCCACCGTGAGCACGTGCGGCTTGTTGGTGAGCCCGCCGAAGCCGCGGTTGAGCATCCGCACGTCGTCGTGGGCCAGCATCCAGCCGTGCAGCGCCGTGTGCCACGCCTGCGCGCGGAACTCCACGGCGGGGCGCTTGTCGGCCAGGGACTGGAACACGTCATAGCGCAAGAAGCCGGCGCCGGGACGGGCTTCGTGGCCGTCCAGCAGCAGCGTGTCGGCCTCCATGTCCCAGGTGATGGAGGGCGTGCGGTCCGCACCCGTGAGGAACTCCAGGACGGGGATCTCGCGCTCCAGCGCGCGTTTGGCCAGCGACAGCAGGTGCGGATCGGCGTCGCCGCCGGCGATGAGCACCGCGCGGTCGGTTTCCGGTGTCGCGGGGGCGCGTTGGGCGCGCGGGGCTTCGGCGGTCAACATCGGCGGATGCCCGGCAAAAGGGAGAGTGCGGCGGGACCGGAGGGTTCCGGCCCCGCCCGGTGCCCCTAGAAGCTGCCGAAGGGGTTCTCCGTGACCACCGACTCCTTGGCGTAGCACTCCTCGTAACGCGGCGAGGTGGTGTTGGCCTCTTCTCCGCACGCGAGCGTCTTGTCCCTCATGGCGGTTTCCTCCGTCGTGGGATGAACGGTGGCGGTCCCTTGAGCCGCCATCGCGGCAGCCGCCGGGGCAGGATGCTCCGGCAGCGCACGCGCATCATAACACGACGATATTGCAACCTCAACCCCGCCAGCCGACACGGCTCCGAATGGGCAAGATTACGTTCGTGTACAAAGTTTCTGCTACACATTCCCGGTCCAAGACGCGATGGAAACTCCGCTCCTTTTGAGATTTATCGAAGGGGTGTGAGCAAAGGAAGTGAGCCAGAGCGGACGGAGAGCTGCGCGGGGTGCGCAAGCGAGGAGCGAGGCGGAAGCGGCGCGGTCGGCAACGGCGCGGACGGGGAGTGGCCGATGGAGCGGCGCAGGCGGGGAGCGGCGTGGGCGGAGCGGTGTGGAGGAGCGGTGTGGAGGAGCGGTGTGGGCGGGAGCGAATGAATTCGCGGCTTCGCGGCTACAACATCACACTGTCGGCCTCCGCCGACACCAACGGCGGACCAGGGCAGTGCACGTGGCAGAGCGACGAAACCCCTCGCCCGCACGTCGCGGGAGAGGGGTTCTCGATTCGTCGCGCCAACGCCGCCGGAGCAGTCCGCGCAGGCGGACTTCGCGCCTTTCCAGCGGCGAATTCATTCGCTCCTGGCCCCGGACCGCGCGCCTCCACCCACATCCGCGCAACGCACCCTCCACGCGCCTCGCCCGCCGACGCGCACCGAACGCCCACGCGCCTCCCGCCCACCTCCGCGCCGCGCGCCCGCATCGCGCCCGACGCGCCGCTCGATCCCGCGCGCGCACGGACCCGTGCGCCGCGACGGCAGCCCGTAGAAGTATACACCCTCTCCCACGCAGTTTGTGGGAGAGGGTGGACGAGCCTAAGCGAGGCCGGGTGAGGG
>DATING010000050.1:0-4111 GCA_035474555.1 Longimicrobium sp.
GCGCATCCTCGTTCTGCCGCAGCGTGTCGGGGCTGATCAGGCCGCCGGGGAGCAGAAGGGCGTCGTAGCCCTCGGCGTCGGCGGTCTTGAGGGTGCGGTGCACGCGCACCTTCTTGCCGGGATACATGAAGTTGACCGTGCGCAGCCGCCCCGGGCGCAGCGAGACGATCTCCACCTCGGCCCCGTGGTCCCGCAGTTCGTCCACGGGCGAGGTGATCTCTACCTGCTCGGCGCCGTCGGCCGTGAGAACTGCGACCCGAAGCCCCGTCAAATCTACGTGATGCATGGCGATTTCCTCTCTGGTTTCCTTGCTTCCGCGCGCCGTTTCCCGGACCGCAGGGGTCGCCCGGTGGTGCAAGAGGCGGACCGGGGAGGGGCTAGTGCGAAAGTGCGAAAGTGCGGGAGTGCGAAAGTGGGCCCGCGGCAGGGGGAGTTCCGGCGCGTCCCACGTCCCGTGACCCGGCGGCGGCAGCGAAGGTGTGGGAGCGCGGTGACGGATCAGGCGGTGCGGCGGCGATCCGTCCCCGGCGATTGAAATCGCGGCACCGAAAACGTGATGTCGGCCTTCGCCGACGGGTCGGGGTACGGCGCAGTGCCGGTGGTGCGCGGGATCTCGTCGCCGACGGCGTGCTGTGGCGTGGGCATCCGGCGAATCCAGTGGGGGAGGGCGATGCGTAGGGGAGGGGGACGGGACGCGGCTGGCAACTCGGTCGCGCGCCGTTGGGGACAGCCGCGGCACGGTCCCGGCGCTCCGGCCGGGTTCCTGCGACCGGATGGCGCCAACGGCCGCGTGCACTTTGCGCGCGGATCAACAGTTCGGTATGTTTTCGGGATATGAAGGATCGCATCGTCATCCGCGGAGCCCGCCAGCACAACCTCAAGAACCTGGACCTGGACCTCCCCCGCCGCGCCGTCATCGTGGTCACGGGGCCGTCCGGTTCGGGCAAGTCGTCGCTGGCTTTCGATACCGTCTACGCCGAGGGGCAGCGGCGGTACGTGGAATCGCTGTCCACGTACGCCAAGCAGTTCCTCGACCGGATGGAAAAGCCCGACGTGGACCGCGTGGAGGGCATCTCGCCCGCGGTCGCCATCGAGCAGCGCAATCCAACCAAGACCAGCCGCAGCACCGTGGGCACGGCCACGGAGGTGCACGACTACCTGCGCCTGCTGTGGGCGCGCGTGGGCCGCACCTACTGCCCCGGCGTGCATCCCGGCCAGCCCTGCGGCCGCGAGGTCAAGCCCGACACGGTGCAGAGCGCCACCGACGCCGTGCAGGCCCTGCCCGCCGGCACGCGGGTGATGGTCTGCTTTCCCCTGCCGCTCTCCGCCCGCGTGACCCACGCGGTGGTGGTGGAGAACCTGCGCGCGCTGGGGTTCCTGCGGCTGATGGCGGACGGGCGCGAGATGCACCTGGACGATCTGCCGGCGGGCGTGGACCTGACGAAAGCCGGCCAGCTGCTCGTGATCGTGGACCGGCTCAAGGCGGACCCGGACGACACGGCGCGCCTGGCGGACTCGCTGCAGATGGCGTTCACGGAAGGGGAGGGCGAGGCCATCGTCGTTCCCGTGGGGCAGCCGGAGATGCGGTTCACGGAGCGGTTCCGCTGCCCGGACCACCCGGAGATCGAGTTCGCCACGCCGTCGCCGCAGCTGTTCAGCTTCAACAACCCGTACGGCAGCTGCCCGGAGTGCACGGGCTTTGGCGCGGTGCTGCGCTTCGACGACTCGCTCATCGTCCCGAATCCCACGCGCTCGCTGGGCGAGGGGGCGGTGGACCCGTGGAGCAAGCCGCGCTACGAGTCGCGGCGCACCCGGCTGGCGCAGTTCGCGGCCAAGGAAGGCGTCTCGTTCGATGCGCCCTGGAGCGAGCTGCCGGAGAAGTTCCGGAACGCGGTGCTGCACGGCACGCGCGGCTTTCAGGGCGTGCACGACTTTTTCGGCGACCTGGACGAGAAGCGGTACAAGCAGTACATCCGCGTCTTCATCCGCCAGTACCAGAGCGCGCAGGAATGCCCCCTGTGCGGGGGCGCCAAGCTGCGGCCGGAGACGCTGCGCATCCGCGTGGGCGGCCGCAACATCGCGGAGGTCAGCGCCCTGCCCCTGGGGCGGCTGATGCCCTGGCTGCGGGCCATGCGCGACGGGCGCACGGGCGCGGAGTGCCCCGATCCGCCGCTGAGCGAGCAGGAGCGCGAGATCGCGGACAGCATCCTCAAGGAGCTGGATTCCCGCGTAGGCTTCCTAGTCGACGTCGGCCTGGGATACCTGACGCTGGAGCGGCAGACGCGCACGCTTTCGGGCGGCGAGGCGCAGCGCATCTCCCTGGCCAACGCGCTGGGGTCGCGGCTGGTGGATACGCTGTACGTGCTGGACGAGCCCACCATCGGCCTGCACCCGGCGGACAACGACAAGCTGCTGCGCCTGCTGGTTCGCCTGCGCGATCACGGCAACACGGTCATCGTGGTGGAGCACGACCCCGAGGCCATGCGGCTGGCGGACCACCTGGTGGAGCTGGGGCCGGGGAGCGGCGAGTTGGGCGGCGAGCTGATGTTCCAGGGCACGCTCGCGGAGATGCTGGAGGCGGACACGCTCACGGGCCGGTACCTCTCCGGCCGCGAGCGCATCGAGATCCCGGCGCGGCGGCGGCCGGTGGAAGGGCCCAAGCTGCGGCTGGAGGGCGCGCGCGAGCACAACCTGCAGGGCGACGCGGCCATCTTTCCCCTGGGCGCGCTGACGGTGGTGACGGGCGTGTCCGGCTCGGGCAAGAGCACGCTGGTGCACGACGTCCTGTACCGGGCCGTGGAGCGCGACCTGTCCGGCGGCGAGACGTCGGCCAAGCGGCACCTGGGCGAGACGGTGGGCGCCTACGACCGGCTGGCGGGGGTGGGGCTGCTGCGCGAGGTGGTGCTGGTGGACCAGTCGCCCATCGGCCGCACGCCGCGGAGCAACCCCGTGACGTACATCAAGGCGTACGACGAGGTGCGGCGCATCTTTGCCTCGCTGCCGGACAGCAAGCGGCTGGGGTTCGGGCCCGGGCACTTTTCGTTCAACGTCACCGGCGGGCGCTGCGAGGCGTGCAAGGGCGAGGGGCAGGTGCAGGTGGAGATGGTGTTCATGGCCGACGTCTTCGTCCCCTGCGAGACGTGCGGCGGCGCGCGCTTTCGCCCCGAGGTGCTGCAGGCGAAGTACCGCGGCAAGTCCATCCGCGACGTGCTGGAGATGACGGTGGACGAGTCCATCCGCTTCTTCCTGCACGAGGACCGGCTGGGCGAGGTGCTGTGGCACCTGCAGCAGGTGGGGCTGGGCTACCTGCGCCTGGGCCAGCCCGCGCCCACGCTCTCCGGCGGCGAGGCGCAGCGCATCAAGGTGGCGCGCGAGCTGGCCATGGGCGCGCGGCGCGGCGGCAAGAAGCTGTACATCCTGGACGAGCCGACCACCGGCCTGCACATGGACGACATCAAGAAGCTGCTGCGCGTGCTGGGCGATCTGGCGGACGCGGGGCACACGGTGGTCCTGATCGAGCACAACCTGGACGTGATCAAGACGGCGGACTGGATCGTGGACCTGGGCCCCGGCGCGGGCCCGGACGGTGGCCGCGTCGTGGCCATGGGCCGGCCGGAGGACGTGGCGCGCGTGCCGGAGAGCCTGACGGGGCAGTGGCTGGCGCCGATCCTGGAGGCGCAGGGGGCGATGGTGTAGGGTGTGGGGCGCGAGGCCGGCGGTGGCCCTCCCCCGGCCTCGCTTAGGCTCGTCCACCCCCTCCCGCAAACTGCGCGGGAGGGGGTGTAGACTTCGACGAGTTCACCGGCGCGTCGGCAGAGCCCGACAGGGACGCAGTTCTCCCCCTCCTGCCCGCGAAGCGGAGGGTGGTGCGCGGGCGGAGCGCCCCCCTTCCCGACCCTCCCCCACAAACTGCGTGGGGGAGGGAGATGGGAATGGGCGAATGCCGTCGCTGTGGCCCGCTGTGGCCCTCCCCCGGCCTCGCTTAGGCTCGTCCACCCCCTCCCGCAAACTGCGCGGGAGGGGGTGTAGACTTCGACGAGCTCACCGGCGCGTTTGCAGGGCTCCCCCGCGATGAAGTTCTCCCCCTCCCGCCCGCGGAGCGAGGGAGGGG
>DATING010000051.1:0-4328 GCA_035474555.1 Longimicrobium sp.
AGGATCCCGCCGAACGCCTTTGCCAGCAACGCGCGCCGGAGCTCCGCGATCCCGTCCCCTGTCGCGGCGGAGACGGGGACCGTGACGGGGCCGTCCGCATCACCAACCGTATCCCCCTCGGCATCCGCGTCAACATCGCCCGGCGCCCCCGGCAGCGCATCCGTCTTGGTGCGGACGAGGACCAGGCGCGCGCACGGGATGCCGGCGAGGAATGCGCGCTCGTCCGCATCCACCGCACGCCTCGCCTCCACGCAGAACAGCACCAGGTCCGCGCCGGCCAGGTAGCGCCGCGCGACCTCGATGCCGATCCCCTCCACGCGGTCCTCCGTCTCGCGCAGCCCCGCCGTGTCCACCAAGCGGAACGGGTATCCGTCCACGGACGCGGAGGCCTCCAGCGCGTCCCTCGTGGTGCCGGGAATCTCGGTGACGATGGCGCGCTCCGTCCCCAGCAGCGCGTTGAAGAGGGAAGACTTGCCGCTGTTCGGCCGGCCGGCGAGGACGGTGAGCGCGCCCTCGCGCAGCAGCTCGCCCTCCGGCGCCGTGGCCAGCAGCGCATCGATGCGGTCGATGACGTCGCGCGCGGAGGCCTGGATGCGCGCGGGGGGGACGGGAGGTTCGTCCTCCTCCGGGAAGTCGATGGAGTACGCGATAAGCGCCTCCGTGCCGATGACCGCGTCGCGCAGCTCCGACACGCGGCGGGAGAGGCCGCGCTCCATCTGGTGCACGGCCGCGCGGTGCAGGGCCCGCGAGCGCCCGTCGACAAGGTCCGCGACGGCTTCCGCCTGCAGCAGGTCCAGCTTGCCGTTGAGGTACGCGCGGCGGGTGAACTCCCCCGGCTCCGCGGCCCGCGCGCCCGCGGCAAGCAGCGCGTCCAGCACCAGCTGCGGCGTCAGCACGCCGCCGTGCGTGGCGATCTCCAGCGTGTCCTCGCCCGTGTAGCTGGCCGGCGCGGCGAAGTACGTCACCAGCCCGCGGTCCAGCAGCTCGCCCGTGCCCGGGTGCCGCAACGCCACCAGCCGCTGCGCCCGCGGCTGCACGTCCCCCACGGCCGGCGCGATGCGGTGCAGCACGGCGAGCGCGTCCGGCCCGGAGACGCGCAGCAGGGCCACGGCCCCACGCCCCTGCGCCGTCGCGATGGCGGCGATGGTGTCCGCGGGGAGGGGAGAGAGGGATGACGTCGGCATTGCCAGATCATCGAGTGCAGGACACGCAAGCGGAGCGCAGCATCATGACAACAGACGGCCGCCATCTTTACGGTGGCCTGCGTACAAGAACTTCGCGTGTACGATAACCCTGCAAACGCGAGCGTGCTTGATCACGGGTTTCCGATCAAATAACGGATTGGAGAAGAAATGGCTTACATGCTGGCGTTTCCGACAGCGATTCCGTCATCGAAGGCGTCTGGATCAAATAACCATCAAATAAGACTCACGCCCAGTAAGGCACGTAGCGCGCATGCTTCCGCGACCTGTTTTCGGGATCATCAGGTTTGATCAACCCAGCATCGAGCGTCTCACCGATGATACGTGACGCGATCGCCGCATTGTGTGGAATGATGCCAAAACGGTCGCGCAAGCTCGCGTTCGTGAGATGCTGGTGCGCAATCCACTGCAGGCCGGCGTGTTGGTAACAGGCACGAACCCGCTCGCTTCGATCCATCTGGGACAGCGGGCGCGGAGCGTACAGCACCGCAATCGTGTGCTCCTCGTTTACACGGAAATCCGGCGGAGGGAGCTGGTAGACTTCGGCCTGCCGTACGACCTTGTCGATTCCGCTCCCCCGCTCTTCGCAGATCCCGAAACGGCGAAGAAGCGCGGCAAGCTTCTCGTTCCGTGACCGCGGGGTCGCATCGAGAAACCGCTGTGGATCGATCAGCGGCCGGCCCGGGTTGCTGATCTCGACGCGCCCGTCGAAGACCTCGATCATGGGCCCCGTGCCGGTGAGCGAAAAGTCCTGGTGGATCAGCGCGTTCGCCACGAGCTCGCGAAGGGCCAGAGGCGGATACATGGGGGCCGGTGCACGCAACGCCTTCTCGACCATCTCGTTGGCCGGGAGGAGGGCATTCAGCGCCTCCATCAACCGCTGAAATCCACTCGCGTACCCTTCGGTGCTGGTGATCTCCTTGTGCGTCTCGTACCGCGCCTCGCCGGAATAGAAAACCAGGCGAACGCTTTTTCGATCCAGGCCCAGCGGCTTGAGCTGCCGCGCGAACGCAATCGCACCGAGGTTGGTGACGTCATACCCGTTGCCCGGATTCCTGCGGACGAAGCCCTCGTCCGCGAGGCGGGCGCAGACGGCTTCGGGAGACGTGGGAATGGGCTGATCCAGCAACGCGAAGTATGCCTCGTGCGCAAGCAGCTGCATCACGTGGGCGGCAGTGGCATCGGGATAGGCGACCCCGTCCTCGAAGGATGTACGGGTAAACCGGTGCCAGAGCTTCTTCTCCTTCTCGAAGTGACCGCGCAGCTTCGTTTTGCTGCTCCCGATCCGAATGTACTCCTCCCCTTCAAAGCTGACCGGGGCAACCGTGGCACACGGAATCTGCAGAACAACGATGCGCTTGCCCGCGACGTCTCCCTCCAAAAAGCGAAAGTCCACACGTGGGCTCAGAAGAGTCGCCAGCCATATCTCCAGCAGCTGATTTCCCTTCTTGGCCGTCTTTGGCCGGAACGTGGTACCGATGATCTGGTGGCTTGCATCTTCGACGCCCCAGACCATGAACCCCACTCGCTCCCCATGCAACGCCGCGGAGTTCGCAATCGCTGAGATGTACTGGCCAATCTCCGACGGATCGGAGTTGTTCTGCTTGAACTCGACCCACTCCAGCTCGTGCTCTCCGAGCACGAGTCCATTCACGAGACGAGCCACATCGATGCTGTCCTGATCGTGCTCCATGGAGACCGGGATCGGCGGCAGGGCGGACGTGGAACAGGCAATCACTTTGTGCAGTTTACACCAATCGGACCCGTCTCGCCATCCGCTCAAGGCCCACGCAAAAGCGCCCGCCCTCCGTGTGGAGGGCGGGCGCTTCGCAACATCATCCATCCATCGCCGATGCGCTACCGCTTGCGCGCGCGGGTGCCGGGGATGGTCTTGGGGCCGCGGGCGGTGCCCTTCTTGGCCGCGTCCTCCGCCTTTTGCTGCTCCGTGGCGCGGCGCCGCTCGTTCGCGATCAGGATCTGCTGCGGGAACGACGCGACGTTGGTGGACGCGTAGTACAGGTTCAGGCCGGACGGCATGGCAAAGAAGACGAAGCCCATCACCAGCGGCATGGTGTACATCATCATCTTGGTCTGCTCGTTCTGCTCCATCCCGCTCAGCTTGGTGCTGACCCACTGCAGCCCGAACATGCTCGCCATCAGGAAGACGGGGAGGATGTAGTACGGGTCCTTGAGCGACAGGTCCGGCAGCCAGCCAAAGCTCGTTCCGCGGAACTCGATGGCGCCCTGGAACACGAAGAACAGGGTGATGAGAACGGGCATGGGGATGAGCAGCGGCAAGCACCCCGAGACCATGGAGAAGGGATTCACCCCCAGGTCCTTGTACGCCTTCATCATCTCCTGGTTGACCGCCGCCGGGTCATTGGGATACTTCGCCTGCGCCTCCTTGATGCGCGCCTGAAGCTGCGGCTGCACGGCCATGTTCTTCATCTGCGCGCGCATGGCCCGCGCGTTGAGCGGCCACGTGACCAGCCGGACGATGAAGCCGAACAGGATGAGCACCAAGCCGTACGACAATCCCAGGGCGTGCATCTCCTTGAGCGCCCACAGCACCACGGCGGCGATGGGGCGAACGACGGGACGCAGCCAGCGGTAGCCGTACGGGTTCACCTCCTCCAGCTCGTGCCCCACTGCGGCCAGGCGGTCGTGCTCCTGCGGGCCCAGGTACGCCTGCATGCGGAAGGCGCCGTCCGCCGCCAGCGGCTGCACCACGCGGCCCCGCGCCCGGGGCGAGCGCTCCAGCTTGCCGTTGATGGAGTACGTGACGTCGCGCGCCGGCTCCATGATCATCCGGCTGAAGCGCCCCTGGCCGGGGTTCAGAACGGCCAGCAGGAAGTAGCGGTCCTTGATCCCCGCCCACACCAGCGGCCCGGCGATGGTGTCGGGGAGCTTGACCTTGGAGATGGGAAGGCGCTCGATGCGCTCGCGGTTCCACCCCGCGAAGGCCAGCTCCCGCGCGCTGCCGTGCTCCAGCGCGTCGTGCGGCGCCAGCCCGGTGCCCAGCTCCGTCACCAGCTGCGCGCCCGCGGGCACGCCCGTGATGCGGCCCTGCACGTCCACCAGGTAGCCGTCCGGGCGAAAGGTGTACGTGACCTCCGCGCGCGGGCC
>DATING010000052.1:0-1606 GCA_035474555.1 Longimicrobium sp.
CGACGGAGCTTCACGCGGGAGTTCAAGGCGCAGGCGGTCAAGCGGCTGCTGGAGGGCAGCCGTAGGCTATCGGAGGTGGCCACGGAGCTGGGCTTGAGCACGGGCCAGCTGAGCACCTGGCGCAGCGAGCAGCTGGCGGCCGGCTCGGCCGAGGCCTTGGCACAGCGCAAGGCCGAGGAGGCGGAGACGCAGCGGCTGCGGCGGGAGGTGAAGCGGCTGGAGGAGGAGAACCTGATCCTGCGCAAGGCCGCGGCGGTTTTCGCCAAGGGGATCGCGTGACGACGTTCAGCTTCGTGTCGGCCGAGCGGGCGAACCACGCCGTGTCCATGCTGTGCCGGGTGGTCGGCGCGAGCGTGTCCGGCTTTTACGCCTGGCTGCGCGCGATCCCCGCCGTCCAACACCGCGCCGAGGCGGAGGCCGAGCTGCGCGGGCACATCGGCCGCGTCTTCGCCGCCCGGCGCCGGGTCTACGGCGCGCCCCGGGTCCACGCCGAGCTGCGCCGGGAGGGCCGGCGGTATTCGCGCCGGCGCGTCGCGCGGCTGATGCGCGAGATGGGGCTCTCGGCCCGCCGGGGCCGCCGCACACCCCGCACCACGGACAGCCGCCACGACCTGCCGGTCGCCCCCAACCTGCTGGCGCGGAACTTCGTCGCAGACAGGCCGGACCAGGTCTGGCTGGCCGACATCTCGTACATCCCCACCGGCGAGGGCTTCTTGTATCTGGCCGCGGTCAAGGACATGGCCACGCGCGAGATCGTCGGCTGGTCCATGGCCGACCACCTCAGGGCCGGGCTGTGCGTCGACGCCCTGGTCATGGCCATCCAGCGGCATCGCCCGCCGCGCGGGCTGGTCCACCACGGCGACCGCGGCGTGCAATACGCGTCCGAGCCGTATCGCGCGGTGCTGGAGCGGCACGGCATCACCCAGTCCATGAGCCGCCGCGGCAACTGCTTGGACAACGCGCCGATGGAGAGCTTCTTCGCCTCGCTCAAGACCGAGCACGTCCACCAGGTCCGCTTCCGCACCCGCGAGGAGGCGCGTGCAGCCGTGTTCGAGTACATCGAGATCTTCTACAACCGGCAGCGCCTGCACTCGGCCATCGGCTACCGTACCCCGGCCGAGGCGCGGACCAGTATGGAAGGGATCGCCATGCGCTCAGCCGCATGACGCTCTGATCTCACCCCTTCACTCCACGGGGGGAAGTCCACTGGAATGCGCGCCGGCCAGCGGGAGTATGGCACAAGGAAAGGGAGGGGCCACGTCTCCGGGCGCGCCGAATGAGCTGACCCTGCAATACCGGTGCGGGCCGCCTTGGAGGCGCGTCGGTCGCCTTCCCCGCGAATGCACCCTGGGCGCGCGAAGGCGCCCTGGCGAGCATCGGCGCAACGCCGCGCCGGCCCATCCCGAGCAGAAGGAGGTCTGTCATGCCGAACCGGACGCACCGCGAGGACGTGGTCTTCCGGCACCCCTTCGTCCTCGAGGGATGGACAGGACCGCAGCCCGCCGGCACCTGCCGGCACCTACGTGGTGGAGACCGGGGAGAAGCTCCTGGAGGGGCTCTCCTTCCCCGCCTACCGGCGGGTCTCGACCACCATCGCGCGCGGGCC
>DATING010000053.1:0-3454 GCA_035474555.1 Longimicrobium sp.
CCCGCCCGCCGTTGACCCGCGGCTCATCCTGCGTGCGCGCCCGTTGCTCCGGATAGTCGAAGGCAAGGAACAGGCCGGACTTACGGGCAGCGGACGGGGTGGACTTCAACGGCAGCCGCGGCGGCGGATTCGGGCGTGTCCCTCCGCTGCGCTCCGGGCCGGGCTGCGCGCGCCGTAGGGCACGATACAACTGTGCCCAACGGCGCCGAGCCCCCTCCGCGCCGGGTCAACGATACTGCTGTTGCCCCGCCGCTACGGGTTCTCGGCCCTGCGGGCGCGCATCCCTCACGCAACGGCGCCCGGTCCGCGGGGTCCGCGGGGGGCCCTCACCCCCCGGCCCCCTCTCCCGTACACACCCTATCTGCACCCTCCATTGCCTGCCCCGTACGGGAGAGGGGGAGGAAATCCTGCACGGGATTCTGTCTCCCCCTCTCCGCGAGGAACGAGCGGGGAGGGGGTCGGGGGGAGGGGCGCTCCGCCGGTGCACGTACCCCGCTTGGAGCACCAAACTCTGCCCGCGCCCACCCCTCCCCCGAAGTTGGGGGAGGGGTCGCCAGCCGTTGCGAGGAACGAGCAAAAAGGCTGGCGGGGGAGAGGGCTCCCCGTCGCGCAGCGACGCGCCTCCGATGCGCTCGATGCTTCTCCCGCTCCGGATTCCCCGATTCCCCCCCGCTCCCCCTCCTCCCGCATCCCCCGCTGCAACTCCCTTCCTCCCACCCCACCGTCCCTCCCGCCTCGCGCGGATGTTGCATTCCGCCCGCGCCGGCGGTCATCTTGCCGCCCAACCCGGCCACGACCGCGGCGGATGCGACCCGTCTTCCCGGCCGCCGTCCAGCTCGACGACTCGACCATGACGCCGACCCGTCTCGCCTCGCGCATCCATCCCACGCAGTCCGCTCGCGAGGGCCGCCCCGCGTCTGCCCGGAGAGGCTGATCCATGGAGGAGATCCGCGTCCAGACCTCCGACCGCACGGAGATGGTGGAGATCACGCAGCAGGTGCAGTCGATCGTCGCGCGCGGCGGCGTGCGCGAAGGCGCGGCCGTCATCCAGAGCCTGCACACCACCGCGGCTATCACCGTCAACGAGAACGCCGACCCGTTCGTCGTCACCGATGTGCTCAGCAAGCTGGACCGCCTGATCCCCCGCGACGAGCCGTACTACCAGCACGCCGAGGGCAACAGCGACAGCCACCTCAAGACCAGCTTCGTGGGCCCCTCCATGACCGTCATCATCAGCGGCGGGCGGCTGGTGCTGGGGACGTGGCAGGGCATCTACCTGTGCGAGTTCGACGGCCCGCGCGAGCGCCGCGTCGCCGTGCAGCTCCTGCGCGCGGGCTGACGCCATGCCCCGGCCGTCGCCCCTGCGGTCCATGATGCGCCTGGTCGCCCGCGGCGTGCAGGCGCGCGGCGCGGGCCTGGAGTGGGAGCTGTCCGGCCCCCGGCGCAAGGTGGCCCTGGAGCGCGCGGACATCCACGTGGACCCCGCGCACGTCCGCGCCTACGTCCGCGCCACGGCCGGGGAGGGGATCGCCGCCTTCCGCACGCCGGACCTCGTGGCGCCGCCGTTCTATCCCGCCACCTGGGAGGTGGGGCTCACCCTGGAAATGCTCGCCGGGCTGGAGAACCCCCTGCCGGTGGGCCCCATGGTGCACGTCTCCACGGAGATGGTGTGGACGCGCCCCCTCCCCCCCGGCGAGGCCGTGCGCTGCCGCGTGGAGCTGGACCGCGTGGAGCGGGTCAAGCGCGGGCTGCGCCTCACCGTCCTTGCCCGCAACTGGCTGGGCGCCGGCCAGCTCTGCTGCCAGGGCACCACCGTCTTCATGCTCCGCCTGCGCCCCCCCGCCGACGGCGCCTCCCGCTTTGCCGAGCCGGCGCGCGCGGACGCCGCCGAGGCGCCGGCGGACGGCTGGGCGGAGCTGGCGCGCTGGGAGCTGCCGGCGGGGGCGGGGCGGCGGTACGCGCGCGTCTCCGGCGACTACAATCCCATCCACCTGTGGCCGTGGACGGCGCGCCCGCTCGGCTTTCGCGCGCCCATCCTGCACGGCTTCGCCACGGCCGCCCGCGCCGCGCACGGCATCATCGAGCAGCGCCTTCACGGCGACGCGGGCGCCCTGCGACGGATGCGCGTCACCTTCCGCGCGCCCCTCCCGCTCCCCGGTGCCGCCGCCCTGCGCGTCCACGACGCGGGTCCCGAGCGCTGGTTCCGCGTCGCCGCCCCCGGCGAGGCTCCCGTCTACGCCGAAGGCATCTACGGCGCCGCTGGCCTGCCCTGATCCGCCGCCCCGGCTCCCGATCCCGCTCTCCGCCGGTTGAGTCTTTGGTGTCGGCGGAGGCCGACAGTGTGAAGTTGTAGCCGCGAATTCATTCGCTCTCTCGGCTCGGGCTCGATCTCACCCGCCCGCATCCCCATCAAACGTCCAGCCCCAGCACTTCCGCCGCCTCCACGACGGCGGGGTGCCCGACGGTGAGCACCTCCGGGTCACCGAACTCCAGCGCGTCCATCCCCGCGCGGTCCAGGAACAGCAGCACCACGTGCCAGTCCCCGTGCAGTGCCGACCACCAGCAGAAGCCCGGCACCGCGTCCGCGTGCTGGTGGATGCGCCGCGCGACCGCCTGTGTGACCCGCCGGTCGCGGGAGCACAGCTCGTCCGCCCGCACGTCGAAGCGCGCCAGCACCTCGCCCCGCGCGAAGTCCGGCAGCGCATCGGCCACGCGCGCCGGCAGCCGCACGGGGACGACGCAGCGCGGGTAGCCCTGCGGCGTGCACAGGTCGTCCGGCACGATGCGGTGGCGTTCGTCCGGGTCGTCGGGATGGGCCTTGAGCCCGCGCAGCACCTCGGCGACGGCGTGCGCGGGCGTCTCGGCCAGGTACAGCACGGAGGGGTTGCCGTGCTGGTCGAAGCGCCCGTAGTTCTGCCGGTGCGCGGGGGCCACGGAGCGCAACGAAAACGGCGCCCCGTCGGGCGCCGTGCGGTCCCAGGGAAAGGCCCGCCACAGCACCTCGTGCGCGATGCTGCGGCGCGCGTTGCCCATGCTCAGCCGAACGCGCCGCTGGTTTGCGCCTCGATGGCCATGAGCACCTCGGGAAGGCGCCCCTGCCGCAGCAGAGCGATGGGTGCCTCGCCGCCCAGCTCGGGGTTGGACGCGAGCAGCCAGCGGCCGATGCTGGCCGGGTTGTAGAAGTCGGCCATGCGCGACACGGCGGCGGCAAGGTCGCGCAGCAGCCACGCGTTGGCGGCCTGCGCGGCGCGCCCCTGGGCCCAGCGCGTGACCTGGCTGCGGTTTACGCCCATGGCCTCGGCGAGGGCCGAGTCGGTGGCGAATCCCTTGCGCGCCTCCAGGTAGTACGCGCGTTGGATGAGCTGCGCCGGATCGGCGGTGAGCAGCGCGTTGCGCGCCGCCTCGCCGGCCGGCGATTGCGACCGCCCCAGGCGCCGGTGCAGCGGGAGCACGT
>DATING010000054.1:0-6784 GCA_035474555.1 Longimicrobium sp.
GCGCCGGCCTGCACCCGCTCCGTCACGTATCCCAGCCCGGCCGTGCCGTACAGGTTGTCGTACGACGAGTTTTCCAGTTCGCCGCCGCCGCCCGTGTGCACGTCGCCCACGCGCCGGCCGCCGCCGCGCGCGGACAGGGCCAGCGTCTCGCCCAGGGGGAGCGTGACCTCGCCCGTGATGGCGCCGCCGGGGTTCACCGACTCGCCCTGCGCGGCCAGGAAGCCGGATGCCTCGCCGGGGATGGTGGTGGGGATGTCGGTGGAGATGACGTTCACCACCCCGCCCAGCGCGTTGTTGCCGTACATGAGCGACGCGGGGCCGCGCACCACCTCGATGCGGCTGGCGGCCAGCGGGTCGATGGAGAGTGCGTGGTCTGCCGAGGTGCTGGACAGGTCGCCCGTGCGCTGCCCGTTCTGCACCACCAGCACCCGCTCGCCCGACAGGCCGCGGATGACGGGGGTGGATGCCGCCGGGCCGCCGTAGCGCACGGACAGGCCGGGCTGCGACGAGAGCGTCTGCGCCACGCTGGTGCCCAGGTTGCGCTCCAGCGCCTTGCCCGAGAGCTCCACCGTGCTCTGCGTGATGTTCAGCGGGTCGGCGCTGCGCGGGCTGGCGGTGACGTTGATCCCTTCCAGCGACAGCACGGTGCTGCGCATCACCACCTCCGCCCGCACCTCCGGCCCGTCCGCGGGCACGGTGACCACGGCATGGCCGGGCGCGTAGCCCAGCAGCGTCACGTCCAGGTGGTAGGTGCCCGGCCGCAGCGCGCCGAAGCGAAAGGTGCCGTCGCGCCCCGACAGGGTGCTGCGGTTGAGCTCGGCGATCACGACCCGCGCGTTGGTCAGCGGGTTTCCGGCCGTGTCGCGTACCGTGCCCACGATGGGCGGCGCGGCCTCGGCCGTATCGAGCACGGGGAGCAGCGGGGCGGCGTCGGCGCGCGCGGCGGCGACGGCGGCAAAGATCGCGGCCAGCGCCACCAGGGCGCCGCGCGTGAGAATGCGTAGCATTGGGTTGACTCTCCTGAATCCGGAAACGTGCGCAACAGGGCTCCGTCTCGCGACGGACCTGGGCGTATATTGTATACCGTGGCGTCGCGTGGGACGCCGGATTCAGGCGAGCGGGGGCGCGCGGGCGCGGGCCGGAGAGGGGGGGCGGAGCGGGAGCGCGTGCTGGGGCGCGGGGGTCTCCACCCGCTCGCCGGCATCCGCCAGCGACAGGTGGGCGTTCCCCTCGGGAAGCGCGAGCGTGCCCGCCGCATGGCAGAGCACGCAATGCAGCTCGTCGTGCGCGGGGAGCGACGAGCCGTCGTCGGGATCCGCCGCGACGAACGCGCTCGTGCCGGCCGGATCCGCGGGCGACCACACGTGGAACGGGACAGCCACCACACCCACGAGGTGCAGCAGCAGCCCGATCAGCAGCGTGAAACGCCGCGTGCGCGAGGTGCCGGAGGACGCGTTCATGTCGCCGTGGCTACACCCGGTGCGGCGGATGGGTTCCGGTGGAGCAGGGTTTCGTCAGCGGAAACGGGGCCGGTGCGCGTGGGCGGGCTCCCCGCCCCGGCGAATGAATTCGCGGCAATGACCCCGCGATGTCCGCCTGCGCGGACAGATCGAGCACGGGCGAGGTGCCGCGCCATCCGCGAAGATCCACCGGAAAGCTTCGTGCCCAGGCTGCGTTCCCCACTTTCGCACTTTCGCACTTTCGCACTTTCGCACTTTCGCACTTTCGCGCTCACGCACTCAGTACGTATCCCCGCAGGCGGGCGAGGTTGCGAAGGTCGAGCGTCGTCTGGTCCTTGGGCGCCTCGGGGATGTCCTTGGGCGTCTCCAGGACCTTGGGGACCATGGCGAAGCGCGGGTCGTTCATCAGCCGGCGGAAGGGCTCGTCGCCCAGCGACCCCTCGCCGATGGCAGCGTGCCGGTCGCGCTTGCTGGCGAACGGCGTGGCGCTGTCGTTCAGGTGGAACAGGCGCACGCGGTCCAGGCCGATGATGTCCGCCAGGGCATTCATCACCCCGTCGTAGTCCTCGCGCAGGTCGTAGCCGGCGGCGAATACGTGGCAGGTGTCCACGCACACCCCCACGCGGTCGCTGATGGTGCCGGGCATGCGCGCGATCATCTCCGCCAGCTGCTCGAAGCGCGAGCCGATCACCTTTCCCGACCCGGCCGTGGTCTCCAGCAGCACGTGCACCGTGCCTCCCGCCTCCTCCAGCGCCCGGCCGATCATGTCCGCGTTCTGCGCCAACCCCCGCGGCAGGTCGCCGTCCGTGGCGTTGCCGGGATGCGTCACGAGCGCGTCCAGCCCCAGCTCGTTGGCCCGCCGCAGCTCCGCCAGGAAGGCGGAGTACGAGCGGTCCAGCAGCAGCGCGTCGTGCGTGGCCAGGTTGATGAGGTAGCTGTCGTGCGCGTTGGCGTACACGACGCCGTGCTGGGCCAGGGCCGCGCGGAACGCGAGCGCGTCCTCGTCGCTGACCTGCACCTCGGCCCAGCGGTTGGGCTGCTTGGTGAAGACCTGGATGGCGTTGGCGCCGATGGCGGCGGCGCGCGCGGGGGCGTTGGCGCACCCGCCGGCGGTGGAGACGTGGGCTCCCAGCAGCACTGCAGTTCCCTGTCGTTGAGCGGCTTTCCCAGGATCGTGCGAAGCGCCCAAGGTAGACACAGGGCGCGAGGGAAGGCAAGGGGTCCCGGCACCGGCCTGAGCGGCTAAAGCCGCCGCAACAACTGCGGAAAGCCTCACAAACTGCGTGAGGCTTCAACTGCTCGAACTTCGCGCCGGTGCACGCAGGCCGCGGGGGCACGAGCTGTCGGCGAAGGCCGACATTGCGGGTCCATTGCCGCGAATTCATTCGCCGGGCCGGGCTCAGCCTCACCGGTCCCCCGCCCCGCCCGCCCGATCTCCGCCCCGGAGCGACAGATCTCCGCCATGGTCACGGCACTCGCCCGTGCCGGACCCGTCGGCGAAGGCCGACATCACGTTTTCGGTGCCGCGAATTCATTCGCCGGGCGGCCCGGAGCCAGCCCCGCTCCCCTGCCCTTCCCCGGTCGCGAGGCTCGCCGGGTGCACGTCATCCATCACGGCTCATCCACCCTAACCTCTTTGCAGAACGGACGTTCGAGCGGGAAAAACCTACCCGTTCGGGGGTGTCAGCGGGGCCGGGGGAGCACTAGATTAGTCCCATGCGCCCGCGGCCACCGCCCGCGGGCGGCGTGTTCCTGGAACCGAGACCGACGACGGAGGACCGAGTTGTTCCATCCCTGGCACGAGATGGAGGCAGGCCCTGACGCCCCCGCCCGGATGAACGTGGTGGTGGAGATCCCCCGCGGCAGCCGCAACAAGTACGAGCTGGACAAGCAGACCGGCATGTTCAAGCTGGACCGGCTGCTCTACAGCTCCGTTCACTATCCCGGCGACTACGGCTTCTTTCCGCAGACGTACGCGCAGGACGACGACCCCCTCGACGCCATCGTCATGACGACGGTGCCCACCTTTCCCGGCTGCGTCATCGAGGTGCGCCCCATCGGCATCTTTCGCATGACGGACCGCGACGAGATGGACGAGAAGGTGCTCTGCGTCCCCGCTCGCGACCCGCTGTACGACGAGTACCGCGGCCTGGACGACGTGGCGCCGCACTTCCTGAAGGAGGTGGAGCACTTCTTCACCATCTACAAGGACCTCGAAGGCGTCCGCGTTCACCCCATGGGCTGGGAAGACGAGAAGAGCGCCCGCAACGTGATCCTGGAGTGCATGGCCCGCTACGCCGTAAAGCGCCAGGCCGACATGGTCGCCGCCATCGCCCGGCAGGCCGCCGCCGAGCGCACGGGGCACGAACTGTAGACGAAGTGCGTGAGTGCGGTAGTCAACCTGTGTGTGAGAAAGGCCCGGCACGATGCCGGGCCTTTGTCGTTTCCATCCCTTCGATCGAGTCCCCGCGATGCGGCGGATCCCACCTCCCTCCCCCACGCAGTTTGTGGGGGAGGGTCGGGGAGGGGGGCGCTCCGCCTTCGCACCGCATCCCGCGCCACTACACGACTAGCCCCGGCACTGCCCTGAATCGTACGATTTCCGAACGGCGCGCGTGAATATGCGCGTCTTTGCTGGATTCCATCGATCCCCCGCCACGCCTCACATCCTCCCATCGACCGAATTCCGAACAGTTATCCAGCCTCACAATCCGCTCGAAAATCATCCCTAAGCACATACACTACATATAGATAGGCGAAACGGGCACATCCGGAACGGTACTCGCCTTGGGGTAGGCCGTCCGCGCAGATGGTCGAAGCGCGGATGTGGACCCACTCCGATCCCGGACGCCTTCCATGCCCTCCGCTTCGCGCATCGCCGCCCTCGTCTCCACGGCCGCCCTGTCCCTCGCCGCATGCGGCGGCAGCGGCGGCGCCTCGTCGCCCGTTGCCGTGGACGCGAAGCCCGCGTGCACGGCGGCCGCGTCGGTGAGCCTGGCCGTGGGCGAAACGGCGGCGCTCACGGCGGAGCAGGCGCGGTGCTTCAGCCTGGCGGCGGGCAGCAACGCGGAGTACGCGCTGGCCGGCTTCGACGGGCGGGCCCTGGAAGCATCACGCGCCGGGCAGGCGACGGGCGGCTTTTCCGCCCCGGAGTACACCGTCGCCGACGCCACGTCCGGCGGCCCCGCGCAGTCGGTGTCCGCGGCCCCGCGGCAGCCCGCAGCGCAGGCGCTGCCCGCGCACGTACGCTACAACGCGGCGGCGGCGGACGTGGGCGCCAACAGCCCGTTCGCCCGCACGACCCCCTGGCGCGAGGGCGAGCGCTTTACCGTGGCGCCCCTGGAAGGCACGGAGCCGGCGACCGCGCGGGTGGTGCGCGTGGTAGGCGGACGCTTCGTGCTCGCGGTGGTGGAAAAGGACGAGGCCGCCGCCCGAAAGGTGCTGGAGCAGTCCACCGAGGCGCTGGAGTTCCTGGCCGCGCGCGGCGTGCCCCTGCTTCAGTCCACCTTCAAGGCCGGCGTGCCGTCCACCAGCGCCGGCAGCGGCCAGCTGCTCATCCTGGCCACGGCGTGGGACCCGTCGCGCGGCGCGGCGGCCACGTGGACCCGCGAGGACGGCAACGGCGCATCCAGCTTCGTGTGGCTGAACACCAACCTGCGCGGCGGGATGGGCGAGGGCTTCGAGATGTACGACCACGCCAGCTACCGCATCAAGGTGCTGGGCCACGAGCTCACGCACGCCTGGCAGGCCTCCTGGCTGCGCGCGGAGCACGGCCACGCCGCGCCGGCGGCGGCGGACTGGTCCATCGAGGGCGGCGCGGACTTCGTGGCCATGGACCTGGTGCGCCGCTTTCTGAACGTGGGCGTGGCGTCCAACTGGAAGTGGAGCGAGAACCTGGAGCCCCGCCGCGAGAGCGTGGTGTTCGCCCTGGAGCCGTTCGGCGCGCAGGGGCGGCTCACCTGGGGCTACTACGACGCCAGCAGCCTGCTGCGCGACCTGCAGGCCCGGCTGATGGCGGGCGGCCTGTCGGCGGAGGCGGCCATGGCCGAGGTGTCGCGGGGCGCGGTGGAGGGCTGGCACGGCACGGACGGCGACGGCGGCGCGTGCGCGGGCCTGGTGGAGCGGCTGCGGCCCCGCCTGGGATCGGGATGGGACGCGGCGGGCGCCGTGCTCCTCTGGACGGCCACGCAGGCCGCGGACGACCGCACCAGCAACCCGGTCCTGAACAACCCCACCTACTATGACGTGGGCAACGCCGACGGCCGGTACGGCTGGAAGGCCGCCGCCGAGGTCCGCGCCGGGTCCGGGGAGCGCGCCACGGTGTCGCAGGTGGCGGGGGGCAGCTTCTACGTCCGCCTGCGCGGATCCAGCACGGCCGGCGTGGTCTCCGCCAGCAGCAGCACCCCGGACGCCCGCTGGATGATCGCCCGCGTCCGCTGATCCAACGCACGACTCCGGGCATCGTCCCGACCGAACCGACACGAAATCCGATTCCACTGATCCAGGGAGATAAAGCCATGAGCCGCCGCGACTACGCCCGCACCCGCACCCTGATGTCCCGCATCCGCCCCGTGCTGAACGCGATCGCCGTCGTCGCCACCTGCGCGGCTGCCGCGGCGGCCGGTGCCCTGGTCTGAGCTCCGGCGGCTGGTTGGATCCACGGGACGCATCGACCCTCCCCAGCGCGGGGAGGGTCGGCGTGTTTCTGGGGATGGATGGATCTGGATGGATGGATTTGGATGGATTGCAACTCGACGGTAGATCGATGGATGGAGCCGGCTTCCGTCCTGAGCGGCTAAAGCCGCCGCTGGGAAAGCGGTAAGCCCCGTCTCGGCTCGCTGCGCTCGCCGAACGAGGCTTCAACGGCTCGAACAGCATCCACCCGAGACGCATCCGCCACCTGGATTTGAACGGAAATCGAACACGCATCGTAAGATCATCCAGCACAGCCATTTACCGGATTCTACATCGACGAGGTGCACGGATTTCGTACAGTAGGACGCGCAGGGCAAAATCAGGTAAAACGTTGACAGTTAATCAGTTATGCGCAATGCGACATGCGGCGCGCTTCTGGCTTTACCCAATGCCGAACGCACACGGCGGCACACGAAACCGGTACACGACCGGCTTCCCGCCGCGGAGCAACCGCCCTGATCACGGAGACACTGCCATGAGCCGTCGCGACTACGCCCGCACCCGCACTCTGATGTCCCGCATCCGCCCCGTGCTCAACGCGATCGCCGTCCTGGCGACCTGCGCCGCCGCCGCGGCAGCTGGCACCTTGGTCTGAGCACAGGGAGAACTCATCTCCAGATATCGAAGAG
>DATING010000055.1:0-6683 GCA_035474555.1 Longimicrobium sp.
GTTTGGGTGAAGGAGAGTGTGGTCTGCTTCTTGGCGGAAGTGACTCACATTCTACTACTTCCAAGCGGTGCTCGCTTTTTCCACGCAGGATCCGGGTTCATTCGCTCGCCCCGGCCCCCGCACGACCTCCCCTCCGCGCCTCGATCCCGCTGCCGATCCCGCGAGCCTCGATCCCACGAGCCTTTCCCACGAGCCTTCCCGACGCATCCCTGGACGCGCGATCACCCCCCGTGCGAGATGGCGGTGCCGCTCAGGGCGATGCCCGTCACCACGGCGGCGGACGCGAGGGCGGCGGCGAGCGCGACCCAGCCGCGCGCGCCGTCCAGCCGCCGGTGCCACGCCAGCCGCAGCCCCGCCGCGCCCAGCAGGAGCCAGACGCCCGCCGCGCCCCACTGCTGGTGCACCTCCAGCCGCGGATCCACGGGGGAGACGCGCGACAGGGCCGCGGACAGCGCGCCGCCCCCCGTGAGGAAAGCCAGGAACGCCGCCGCGCCGCCGATGATCAGCAGCACGCCGGCGAACGCGCGCGTCCGCTCGCTCCGCAGCACGGCCCCGCCCAGGTCCGCCGCCGCGCCCACGAGCAGCAGCGCGACGGGAAAGTGCACGACGAACAGGTGCAGCGGCATCAAGCGGCCGTGGCCGCCTGCAGCAGCCCGCGCGCGAGCGCAAAGCGCACGAGCTCGCTCCGGTGGTGCAGGTTCAGCTTGTCCATCAATCGCTGGCGATAGGTTTCCACGGTCTTGTGGCTCAGGTGCAGGCGGTCGCCGATTTCCGTGGAGCTGTAGCCGCCGGCCGTGAGCGTGAGCACCTCGCGCTCGCGGGGGCTCAGCAGGTGCACGGGGTCGTCCTGCGCGTGCGCGCCGCGGGGCGTCCGCAGCGTGCGCGTGAGCACCGTGGCCGCGCTAGGATACAGGAACACGTCGCCGCGCGCCACCACGCGGAGCGCCTCCACCAGGTCCGTGTCGGCGCTGTGCTTGGTGACGTAGCCGCTGCCGCCGGCCTCCAGCACCGGCATCAGGTACTCCTCCTCGCCGTGCACCGTGAGCACCAGCACGCGCGCGCCGGTGTCGGCGGCGGCGATGCGGCGCGTGGCCTCGAGCCCGCCGATGCCTGGCATGGACAGGTCCATCAGCACCACGTCCGGGCGCAGGTCGATGGCCATCCGCACGCCCTCGTCGCCGCTGGCGGCCTCGCCCACGACTTCCATGTCCGGCTCCGCCTGCAGGACCATGCGCACGCCCGTGCGCATGAGCGTGTGATCGTCCACCAGCAGGATACGAATCTTGTGCATCGATGCCTCCTCTCGGCCGCCCGCGCGGGGATTGCGGTGGGGTGGATGACGGGCGCGGGCCTCGCCGTACGCCTGCACGATAGCCCCGCCCGCCCCGCGCCGGTGCCGGGCGATCCGCGGCGTGCCTGTGGGGGAGGGTTGGGTACCACGTGCGGGGAGGATTCCGGACGGAAGGGCAGTGCGGGAGTGCGTGAGTGCGTGAGTGCGAAAGTGCGAAAGTGCGGGGGGGCCTGTACGGTGGGATGATGATCTGCGTGCGTTTTGTCCGCGGAGGCGGACAGCGTGAAGTTGTAGCCGCGAATTTATTCGCTCCCGGTTTTCTTCCTCGCCGCTTCCGGCCCGTTCCGCCCGCGCTGCGGATGCGCCCTGCCGCACCGGGCGAAGCGCCTACGGGGTCCGGTGCATCCGGTACATCGCGACGTGCTGCTCGCCTTGCGGATCGTCGTAGGAACCCAGGACGTAGTCGGTCCCCACCTCGAACACCCGCAGCTCGCGCGGAATGCGAACCTCGCCCAGGACCCGCCCATCCTCCGTGAGCGCCCGGAGCCGGGTATCCGGGTCTCCCAGCGCCGACGTCAGGACCCACAGGGTGCCGGCGGGATCGGCAAAGACGCCCGTGTAGGCGGGCAGGTGCTCGGGCATGGGGATCTCCAGCATCTGCTTTTTGGCACCCTCCCGCATCTCGCGCGACGACATCAGCGCGACCATCCCGTCGATCGCCCGCTCGTAGTTGCGCTCCGTGGGCCGGCGGAGCTCTCCGCCCACGGGCACGGCGCCCATCCGCCGCCCATCCAGCGCGTACACGTCCACGTACGCCGAGTCCGCCGTCCCCACGAAGACCCGGTCGTCCGCCGCGGCAATGCGGGTGAGCCGGCCCAGCGGACGGTTCTCCCCGAACGCGACATCCCCGAACGGCTTGGTGATGGTGCCGCGGGTATCCGCCAGCCACAAGGGCGCATCGTAGCTTTCCCCCTTCGCATTCGGGGGTCCCGTGATCGCGGGCCCGCTGAGTCCCACGACGACCCCGGTGCGCGAGCAGGAAAGCGCGTAGGTGTTGCCGCGCTCGGGGTATTCGCGGGCGACGCGGCCGGCGCGGTCGATTACCGTGATGCTCGCGCGCATGAAGTCCCACACGAACAGCGAGTCGGCGCCGCACTGCTGGATCCACGCCGGCGACTGGAACTCGCCCGGGCCGCTGCCCCTGCGGCCCACCTTCCGCAGCGGCTTGCCCGACGCATCGAAGAACAGGACGGCCGCGTCGAACGCATCCGCCACCACGACCGTTCCGTCCGCGAGCCGGGTCGCGCTTGCCGCGAAGAGGAACGCGGGGCTTCCATCGCGAGCCGTCGCGGCGATGTCGACCGCCGGCACGGAATCCACCGCCCACTGCGCCGCCCCGGCCGCTCGCCCCGGCTCGTCCACCCCGCGACCGCACGCCGCCACGCCGCTGAGCGCCACGCAGCCCGCGCACAGCCGCACTACGCGAAGATCGGGGAGCCACGACGACAAGCGACGGCTGGTTCGCGGGGACCGGGTGCGTGAACTCATGGGCTCCTGGATCTGCAAGGCGGCGATCGGCGGTGAGAGAGGCAGAAGCAAACGTCCGTCGGCGGGCCGCTCTGACGAGGATCCGGAGTTCATCCTTCACGGAGATCGAGCCGGAAACGAAAATCACCCCCGGACCGGAGCCGGGGGTGATTCGACATCGATCGTCCAGCCTGCCGCGCGGTCAGTGCAGGTGCGCGGCGGCGCGGCCCCAGCGGATGGGGCGCACGAGCGCCGTGCGGATGGCGTGGTAGCGCTCCACCGTGCGCTGCACCTCGAAGCGGCCCAGCGCGGCCGGCACACGCAGCGGGCTGATCAACAGGAACCGGCCGTCCGGCTGCCGGTCCAGCAGAAAGGTTCCGGCATCCAGCCGCAGCACCACCAGGTGCTCCGCGCGGTTGGCAAGGACCCAGAGCCGCGCCGTCCAGCCGGCCACGGCCAGCACCAGCGCGATCACGAATACAGAGGTCATCTCATCCTCCTTGGGGCTGAGCTTTTCCAGCACTCTCGGTACGCTTGTATAGCCAACTCCGTGCCCGCGCGGCGGACACGGGCGCAAGGGATTTTCCCGCATCCACTTGCGACTTTTCGCCCCTGCGGACCCCGCTCCCGGAGCGGGACACGGATGCCCGCGGGCGAACCTGGAGAGGACAGGCGGTGTACCCGGAATCGTACGGCGACGGGAGACCGTGCCCCCTCACCCTGACAACGAACCAGCGCCATGAAGTCGAACGTCTTGCCCCGCCGGCTGGCCCTGCTGCTGGCGCTGACCGTGACCGCCGCCTGCAACCGCGCGGGCGGGGCCGAGACGGCGCCGCAATCCGACACGCAGGCCGTGGCATCCGCGCCCCAGGCGACACAGGTCGCCGCCCAGCCCGCCAAGGGCTCGCCCCTGCGCATGGTCGTCTACAAGACGCCCACCTGCGGCTGCTGCCGCGCGTGGGTGGATCACGTCAAGGAGGCCGGGTTCCAGGTCGAGGTGCAGGACATGCCCGACGTGACGCCGGTCAAGAACGAGCACGGCGTGCCGCAGCACCTGGGCTCGTGCCACACCGCCCTGGTGGACGGCTACGTGATCGAGGGCCACGTCCCCGCCGACGTCATCCGCCGCCTGCTGAGCGAGCGGCCGCAGGTAGCCGGGATCGCCGTCGCCGGGATGCCGGCCGGCTCGCCCGGGATGGAGATGGGCGACCGCAAGGACCCGTACGACGTCATCGCCTTTTCCCGCGACGGCAAGGTCTCCGTCTTCGAGTCGCGCTGATCGATTTCAGCAGATTCGGCGGATGAGCATCTGCTGATCGGCGTCGGTCGATCGGCTGATGGGCATCAGTGGATTGGCATCGGCGGATCCGATCGATCGGCTGATTCGCATCGGCTGATCGGCTGATGAGAAGGACCAGACGCGGGGCGGATTGGTTTCCGCCCCGCGTCTTCTTTCTTGTCTGGATGCCACCTCACGAGCCGGAGCATCCCGGCCGACCTGCGTGCACGTCGGCCGGCGTCCGTCCGGAGCGGGTGAACCCGCCGCTGGGACAGCCATAATCCCGTCTCCGCTCGTTGCACTCGCGGAACGGGGCTTCAACGCCTCTGCATCCCATCCTCCCCTGCTCGCCGCTTCTTTCTCTCCCGCGCGCGGGGTGATAGGCTCACGCGCGTCCGGCGGTGAACTTCGGCGGGCGGGGATGGTACTTGCAGGCCGAGCGCCCGTTCACGGGCGAGAGCAACCCATTGCAGCGAAACGACCTCCATGCTTCTGAACCGTAGATCGCACACACGCGCCACGGCCGCCGCGCTCGCGTGCGCGGCCGCGCTGGGTGCGTGCGCGCCGGCGGCCAGCGCCCCCGCGGCACAGGCCGCCACGTCGCCGGCGCCCGCGCAGATGGTCCCCCTCCCGCGCGACATCCACTCCTTCGCGCGCCCGGACGAGGCCCGGGTGTCGCACGTGAGCGTGGACCTGCGCGCCGACTTCCAGGCGCGCACGCTCGCGGGCACGGCCACGCTGGATGTGCAGGCGGCGCCCGGCGCGGACGAGATCGTCCTCGACACGCGCGACCTGGAGGTCCAACGGGTGACCGACGCCTCCGGGCAGGAGATCCCGTGGGAGTTCGGTGCGGCGGATTCCGTGCTGGGCCGGCCCCTCACCGTGGGCCTGGCGCCGGGGACGCGAAAGATCACCATCCACTACCGCACCAGTCCGCAGGCTGGCGCGCTGCAGTGGCTCACCCCCGAGCAGACGGCGGGCAAGCGCCAGCCGTTCCTGTTCTCGCAGGGGCAGGCCATCCTCACGCGCACCTGGATCCCCACGCAGGACTCGCCCGGCATCCGCCAGACGTACGACGCGCGCATCACCGTCCCCGCCGGGCTCACGGCCGTGATGAGCGCCGACATGCTCACGCCGCAGGGCGAGGCGGCGGAGGGCGGGCGGGCGTTCCGCTTCCGATTGGACACGCCCGTGCCGCCGTACCTGATCGCCCTGGCCGTGGGCGACCTGGCATTCCGCGCCACGGGACCGCGCACGGGCGTGTGGACGGAGCCGTCCGTGCTGGACCGCGCCGCCAGCGAGATGGCGGAGCTGGAGAAGTTCGTGGACGCGGCCGAGGCGCTGTACGGCCCCTACCGCTGGGGGCGCTACGACGTGCTGGTGCTGCCGCCGTCGTTCCCCTTTGGCGGGATGGAGAACCCGCGCCTGACCTTCGCCACGCCGACGATGCTGGCGGGCGACCGGTCGCTGGTGTCGTTGATCGCGCACGAGCTGGCGCACTCGTGGAGCGGCAACCTGGTCACCAACGCCACGTGGTCGGACTTCTGGCTCAACGAGGGGTTCACCACCTACTTCGAGAACCGGATCATGGAGGCGCTGTACGGTCCCGAGCGCGCCACCATGCTGGCGGACCTGGGATGGCAGAACCTGCATACGGCCATCGAGGGCGCGGGCGGAATGCAGCACCCCGACACGCGCCTGCACATCGACCTCGCCGGCCGCGACCCCGACGCCGGGATGACGGAGATCCCGTACGAGAAGGGCGCCACCTTCCTGCGCACGCTGGAGCAGGCGGTCGGGCGCGAGCGGTGGGACGCATACCTGCGTTCGTACTTCGACCGCCACGCCTTCAAGCCGATGACCACGGAGCTGTTCCTGGCCGACCTGCGCGCCAACCTGCTGCGCGGCGACGCGGCCCTGGAGCAGCGGCTCATGCTGGACGAGTGGGTGAACGGCACGGGCATCCCGGCGAACGCCGTGCGCCGCGAGTCCGGTGCGTTCGCCGCCGTGGAGGGCCAGGCGCAGCGCTTCCTGGCCGGCACGCCCGCGTCGCAGCTGGCGGCGGCGCAGTGGACCACGCAGGAGTGGCAGCACTTCCTGGGTGCCCTGCCCCGCGGTCTGACGGCCGCGCAGCTGGGGGACCTGGACCGCGCCTTCCGCCTCTCGGAGCAGGGCAACAGCGAGATCCTGTTCGCCTGGTTGCAGATCGCCGTCCGGCACCGCTACGAGCCGGCCATGCCCGCGCTGGAGCGCTTTCTCACCAGCCAGGGCCGCCGCAAGTTCGTCCGCCCGCTCTTCACCAGCCTGATGGCCGAGGGCGAGTGGGGGCAGTCGCTGGCCCGGCGCATCTATGAGCGCGCCCGCCCCGGCTACCACCCCCTGACGGTCAGCTCCGTGGACGAGATCGTCCGCATGTAAACCCGCCGGGAAGCCACGTACGAAAGGAGCGCCCGCCCCTGAAAATCAGGGGCGGGCGCTCGTTTTTCCCGCAGTTCCGCCATTCCCCACCGTTCCGCCGCAGACCCGTCCGGAGCGCTCCTTTTTTCTTCTTGGTCCGGACAAGCTGGACGATTAGCCTTCTCCCCC
>DATING010000056.1:0-4207 GCA_035474555.1 Longimicrobium sp.
CAGGCGATGGCCGCCATCGCCGCCGGCAAGGACATCAGCAAGGAGAACGCGGAAGTCCTGGCGTCGGCCCTGGGCAACGCCAACATCGACCTGGTGGGCGGCGACGGCGGGATGTTCGAGATGCTGTCCAAGTCGCTCACCCTGGGCAAGTCCATCGAGGGCTTCGCGGGCAAGAGCCCCATCGTGCAGGACCTGATGGAGCGCTTCCTGGGCGTGGGCAAGCCGGAGCCGCGCGAGCGCCTGAGCGTGCCGATCACGCCGGAGGTGTTCGAGCAGGTGGCGGTCAAGGCCGAGACGGTCTCGTAAGGAAAAGAACTGCGGGTTACAGGGGACAGGTTACAGGTTACAGCCAGCAACGACGCGCGAGTCCGGCCTTCCGCCGTCGTTGCAGGCTGTCCCCCGTACCCTTGTAACCCGTAACCCGCAGTTTTCGTCGGCTCATCGGGCAGAAAGAAACCGCGGGTTACAGGGGAAAGGCGACCGCCCGCAACCGCCGGGGTCGTTGGTGGCTGTCCCCTGTAACCTGTACCCTGTCCCCCGCCGTTTCCAATCCAGGATCCAGGTAAGACTCAATGACCGAGCAGTCCCCCGCCGTGCAGGAACCTGCAGAATCGTCCGTCGACCAGGCGGTCGCGCAGGGCGGCGCGTACGAGGTCCTGCGCCGCCGCCTGGGCGAGCAGGGCGCCCGCCTGCGCGAGATCGCCGCCGCGCTCAACGAGCAGCGGCTGGCGGAGTTCGGGGACAGCCGGCTGGAGGTCATCGGCCGGCTGCGCATCCAGACGGAAAACAACTGCATCGGCCGCGACATCGTTCCCGTCGGCGGCCTGCTGCTGTTCGGCTACAACGTCTTCATGGGGCTCAAGACGACCGTCCGGGTGGACGACGTCTTCGGCCTGTACCGGCTGGTGGACGGGGCGGACGGGTACGACGTGGAGCAGGTGGACACGGCCGGGAGCTTTCTGGGCGACGCCGCCTTTGTCCGCGACTTCACGGAGCTGTACGCCTACTACAAGAACGCGCGCCTGCTGCAGCTGGACGTGGCGGGCGGCAAGCTGCTGGCCGCCTTCCAGGTGGGCGAGCGCAGCACGGACGTGCGCGTGTTCCGCTGGGCCATCGCCCCCCACGGCGACGTCACCTACATGGACGCGCGCGGCGACCGCGACCTCACGCTGCCGCCCCCGTTCGACTTCGAGTGGACGCGCGCGGGGCGGGAGCACACGGTCAACGGCCGCTTTCCCCACCTGAACGTGCTGGACACGCTGTTCGTGGAGACCACGGGCGGCGACCTGACCATCAAGGTGGAGAACAACACCGAGTCGGGCGAGGGGATCCACAGCGAGCCGGTGGACGAGAAGACGCAGTCGCTGGACGACGCGACCTTCGACTTTGCCCGCGTGGGATCGCTCGTCCTGCTCAAGGTGCTGCCGTACCGCGAGACCACGTGGCGCGGCTTCGTCTACAACACCGTCACGGGGCGGGTACAGCGCATCGACGCCATCGTGCAGGCGTGCGTGCAGCTGCCCGAGGACCACGGGATCATCTACCCCGGCGGCTACTACCTGCAGAACGGCGAGCACAAGGCGTTCGACGCGCGGATGGACGGCATGTGCTTTCAGCGCGCCGTCCGCTCGCCCAACGGCGAAGACGTGATGTACGTCTTCTACGAGCACGAGGCCGGCCGCAGCGCCCTGTTCGTCTACAACCTCATCCAGCGCAAGCTGCAGAACCCGCTCTTCGGACACGGCCACGCCGTGCTGGGGGACGGGCGCATGGTGCTGTTCAACGCCGAGGGCGAGGCGCCCACGCGCGTGCACCCCATGCAGATCTGGCAGACCCCCTTCGTCTCCGACGAGTTCGCGGCCAGCCGTCCGCCGGGCACCAGCTTCATGGGCCGGCTGGGGAACGCGGAGCTGGTGCGCGGCATCTCCAGTCTGTTCGAGCTGGCGCGGGAGATCGAGAGCCCGGAGGTCTCGTCGCGCCGCTACCAGCTGCTCACGCGCAACACCCGCCGGCTGTTCGACGCGCACCACTGGCTGGACGACCCCGCCGCCAGGGGCGCGGCCCCCGTGCTGCGCGAGATCGCCGCCACGGGCGAGTCGGTGCTGGACGAGTTCGAGAAGGTGGAGAGCATCCGCCGCCAGTCCGAGGCCGCCATGGCCCAGGCGCGCACGGACCACGCGGCGCTGCTCGGCCGGCTGCTCCCGGACGACTGGAAGCAGATCCAGGAGTTCGTGGACGCGCTGAACGAGATCACGCGCCAGCGGGGCCGGCTGCTCACCATCCGCGACCTGCGCTACATCGACACGGCCGCGATCGATGCCATGGGCGCGGAGCTGCAGGCCGCGCAGGAGCGCATCGGCACGGCCACGGGCGCGTTCCTGGCCGGCGATGCGGCCCTCGCGCCCCTTTCCGACCGCCTGCACGCGCTGGATACGCAGGCCCAGCAGGGGGAGACGGCGGCCGCGCTGGCGGAGACGGTGACGGGGCTGGAGGGGATGTCCGCCGACCTGGACATGCTGTCGGAGCTGATGGCGTCCCTCAAGGTGGATGATGCCGTGCAGCGCACGCGCGTCGTGGAGTCCATCTCCACCCTGTACGCCCGGCTCAACCAGGCCCGCGCCCGGGCGGACCAGCGCCGCAAGACGCTGGGCTCGGCGGAGGCCGTGGCGCAGTTCGCCGTGCAGTTCTCCCTCTTTGGGCAGAGCGTGGCGAGCGCGCTGTCGCTCTCCACCGACCCCGAAAAGGCGGACGAGCAGCTGTCGCGCCTCCTCGTGCAGCTGGAGCGCATCGAGAGCCAGTTCGGCGAGCACGAGCAGTTCCTGGGCGACATCCTGGCCAAGCGCGAGGAGCTGCTGGACAGCTTCGACACGCACAAGCAGGCGCTGCTGGACGACCTGCAGCGCAAGGCGCAGTCGGTGCTGGGGGCGGCCAACCGCATTCTGGACGGCCTGGGCCGCCGCACGGAGAAGTTCGCCGACGCGGACGAGCTGAACGCCTTCTTCGCCGGCGACCCGCTCATCCTCAAGGTGCGCGAGCTGGCCGAGCGGCTGCGCGGGTACCGCGACCCGGTCAAGGCCGACGACATCGAGGCGCGCATCAAGGGCGCCCGCGACCAGGCCGTGCGCGCCCTGCGCGACCGCAGCGACCTGTTCGAGGACGGCGGCAGCGTCATCAAGCTGGGCCGCCACCGCTTCAGCGTCAGCACGCAGCCGCTGGACCTCACCATCCTGCCACGCGGGGACGAGCTGGCGGTGCACCTGACGGGCACCGACTTCATGGAGCCCATCCACAGCGACGAGCTGGCGGCCCTCCGCGAGTACTGGCAGGTGTCGCTGGAGTCGGAGTCCCCCGCGCTGTACCGGGGCGAGTACCTGGCCGGCGAGGTCCTGGCCGCGGCGCAGGCCGGCGCCGAGGGCCTGTCGATGGACCGGCTGCGGACGGAGGCGGCGGAGGGCGACGCCCTGGCGAAGACCGTGGCCGCGTTCGCCGCGCCCCGCTACCGCGAGGGGTACCAGCGCGGCATCCACGACCACGACGCCACGCTCATCCTCCGCACCCTGCTGGCGCAGCTGGCGGCTGCGGGCACGCTGGTGCACGCGCCGGAGCCCCGTTCGCTCGCCGCGCTCTTCTGGGCCGCGGGGCAGGGGGACGAGGACGTGCGCGAGTGGCGCCTGCGGGTGGCCAGCGCCCAGGCCATGCACGCGCTGTTCGGCTCGCGCTCGGCGGCGGACGCGCTCCGGGAGGAGATGGGGGAGCGGCTGGGCCGGTACGCGGCGGCCACGGGCCTGCCGTTCGCTGCGGGGGTGGCCGCGAACGCCGCGGCGTACCTGTTCGACGAGCTGGCGGGCGGGCAGGAGGGGCTCGTCGTTTCACGCCCGGCGCGGGAGCTGGCGGACGGGCTGGTCGCGCGGCTCGAGAAGGCGAACCACCGCGCCGCGTTCGACCACACGCTGGAGCAGCTGGGCGACCGCCTGTCCGCGCGCTACGTGCACGTGGTGCACTGGCTGGAGGCGCTGTGCACGGACGCCGCGCTGGCCCCGTTCGCCCGCTACGTCCCCGAGGCCGCGGCGCTCATCCTCACCCGCGACGGGCTTGAGCGCCGGCCCAACGAGGCGCAGCCGCTGGCGACGGTGCAGGGTCTGCTGGGCGAGCATCCGCGCCTGGCAGAGGGGCGGCTGACGCTGGCCGTGGACGAGTTCCTGGGCCG
>DATING010000057.1:0-3899 GCA_035474555.1 Longimicrobium sp.
AAGAAGCGCCTAAAGACCCTCATCGACAACGCCACGCGAGACAACTTGGCGGACGGCGAGGTGCGCCAGGTAATCCAGCTCGCCGCCGCCGACGAGATGGAGGACTGACCCGATGGAGATGCGGATCACCGGCTGGCGCTATCGTAATATCCGCGGCGGACTCCGGAATGTGGCCGTCGAGCTGGGATCGCCGCCGCCACGTTGGGCGCTCATTCAGATGCCCAATGGCACCGGCAAGACCACCACCATGACGCTTCTGCGTGCGGTGCTTACCGGCGATCCGCTTGACCCTGAGACCATTCGTGACCTGCGACCGACCGATGAAACCGACCGGGGCGAGTTCGAGCTGCAGCTCCGGATCGACGACAAGGCGTACCACCTGTACCTGGGGCTCGACTATCGCGAAGGGAAGGCTACCTACCGGACCTCGCGGGCGGCGCTTACCGGAGGGGGGATGGAGGAAGGGCTTGGGCTGCCTGCCGAGCTCCGACGCCTGATCACGCCGCGCTTTGCGCGGCTGTTCATCTTCGACGGTGAACTCGCGAAGGAGATTCGCAAGGAGGGGATGGACCGCGCGGCCGACGCAGTCCGGACGCTGTACCGGCTCGATCGGCTGCGCGACCTCGGCGCTCAGATCGCGCGCCTCGTGGATGACGAGCGCCAGCGCGCGGCGGCAAACTCTTCCGCCGAGACGCCCCAGGGCTTACGCAATCTCCAGAGCCGATTCGAGACGGCGAAGCGGCGACTCGCCGATCTGGAGCGCGAGGCGAAGCAGTTGGACCAAGGCAATCGCGAGGACGCTGCCAAGGTCCAAGAACTCGAAGCGCGGGTCAGTGACCGGATATCGGAGGACGATGGATTGCGCCGTCAGATGGAGGAGGTTACCCAGGCGCGGCAGCTCGTTGAGTCCCAGATCGCCGCCGCGGGTCAAGAGTTGCTCTCGTTGGTTCGCCACCCGGCCGTGCTCCATCGCCGGGTAATGGAGCGCCTCCGCGCGCTCGGTGGTAAGATGGACCACCTCAAGCTTCCGAAGACCATCTCTCTGGAGTTCTTCGATGAGCTCGCGGAGGCGGAGCTTTGCATCTGTGGCCGCGCTATCGGTGACGAGGAGCGGACCGTCATCCGTGCGCGGGCGCACGAGTACCTCGCGGAAAACCAGATCGCGGTCATCAACGCGATGAAGTCCGCAGTCAGGTACAGCGACGCCGACCCCGCGGTGCTCGATGGACGCGCGGCCGCGCTGGCTGAGTTGGTCCGGGAGCGACAGCGGCTGGCCACACGCAAGCACATGCTGGAGGAAGAGCGCCTCGCGTCGGGCGACGCGGAGCTGGAGTCCCTTCGCGAGCAGCTGAACCGCACGGAGCAGCGCCTGAGGCAGAACAAGGAGAAGCACGAACTGCTCACCACGACTGACCGCGGCGTTCAGGGCGCCCATGGGCTGGAGTGGGACACGAACGTCGCTCTGTGCAGGGCCGAGATGGATCGTCGCGGAAAACGCTGGGACGGCGCGATGGGAACCCGGCGGTTCCTTGTCCAGGCGCGCCGAACGGACGAGATCATCCGCGGGATCGAGGCGCACGCGTTCGACCTTCTCTGCGAACGCGTGCGGGAGCGCACGAACGAGATCCTCCGCCGCATTGCACCGTCCGAGGCGCTCCACGTCTCGCGGCTGCGAAGTTCGCTGGAACTCGCGTCGGACGGCCTGGCGGCCAAAGGAGGCGTAAGTGAGGGTCAGAGCCTCGCCGTCGCCTATGCTTTCCTCACCGCCCTCTTTCAGGACGCACCGTACCGCCTGCCGTTCGTGGTCGACAGCCCGGCGATTTCGCTCGACACGCGCGTGCGACGAGAGGTGGGGGACCTCGTTCCCGGACTCTTCGACCAGATGATCATGTTCGTCATCTCGAGCGAACGGCCGGGCTTCGCGGACACGTTCTACTCCCGAGATGGAGTGCGCTACGTGACACTCTGGAAGCAGGACGCGGAGACCACGATCGTCAGCGACTCACTCGAAGTTTTCCGCACCTTCCACGACGAAACCGAACCCACTGAGGACGCGGTCGATGAGCGCTCCGCTGCAGGAACCAGCTTCTCCGAGGTGATCTCATGAGCTTCGTGTACCCGAAAGGGGCTCGCAGCTTCTTCAAGGCGGTAGAAAGGGTGGCTGCGGGCCAGACTCACTTCAGCACCATGTTCGACTCGTACTACCTGTGCCTGATGGTGGGGCTGGACCAGCGTACCCTGGCGGCGTCGGACGACCTGGAGAAGGACAAGTTCGTCGAAGGATATCCAACTGAGCACCAAGCGCACTCGGACCTGATCGCAGGCCTGCTGGTCGACGCCGAACTCGACAGGCGCGGCATTGCGGCGGAAGATCGACGGAGTATCGAGGCGCTCATGGTCGAACTCCTGGACCCGCAGTCACCGACCAAGCTGAGCGAAGAAGGCATGAAGCTGCTCAACCGTTACGCTGCGCACGGCTTCGAGGTGATCCGGGAATCCACCCCGCCCCCGCACGCAGTCGAGGATTTCCTGCTGGCCTACCATCGGCTGTGGACCGGGCTCGGAGCGGTTCCGACACCCGCATAGGATCCGAATCAGCCGCCGCCGCGGAGGCGCTCGATCCCCGCGACCAGCGCCGCACCCGCACCCTCCAAATCCGTCTCGGTGGTGAACCGGCCGGGCGCCAGCCGGAACGCCTGCCGCGCGCGCCACGTATCTCCGAACATGGCCAGCAGCACGTGTGAGGTTCGCACCTCGTTCGTGGCGCACGCGCTGGACGCGGAAAAACTCGCGTTCGCACGCAGGAGCCGGATCAGGGCGAGCGGCTCCACGCCCTCGACCGAGAGCGACAGGTTGTTCGGGAGTCGCTCCTGCGGGTGCCCATTTAGCCATACCCCCCCAAGTCGCTCCAGCCGCGCGAACAGCTCCCGCGACGCGTCGCGCAGGCGTGCGGAATCGGCGTCGCGTCTGCGCTGCGCGATCGCCAACGCTGCGCCCAGCCCTACGACCAGGGGGACGTTCACCGTCCCGGAACGGAGCCCTCGTTCCTGGCCGCCGCCGAAGAGGATCTGCGCGAGCCGCACCCGGGGTCCCCGGCTCCGGACGTACAGTGCACCGACGCCCTTCGGCCCATATGCCTTGTGACCAGAGACGCTTGCCAGGTGGACGTGGTCTCGGATCACGTCCACGTCGACGTACGCCAGTGCCTGAGCGAGATCGCTGTGGAAGAGCACGCCTCGCTCCTCGCATCGCTGGCCGATCTCCCGGATCGGCTGCAGCGTTCCGACCTCGTTGTTGGCCGCCATCACCGAGACCAGTAACGTCTCCTCCGTGAACGCAGCTTCGACAGAGTCCGGGTCCACGCGGCCGTCCTCCCCTACACCCAGGAACGTCACAGAGTGACCCTCCCGTTCCAGGGCATGGAAGACTTCAAGCACGGACGGGTGCTCGATCTGCGTCGTAATGAAGTGCCGAGGTCCGGACTGGAGGCGCGCCACGCCCAGGATGGCAAGGTTGTTGGCTTCGGTGCAACCACCGGTGAATATCACTTCCGCCGCCCGCGCGCCGATCGCGCGGGCCGTCTCGTCCCGTGCGCGTTCGACGGCGGACTGCGCTACGTTGCCGTGCGCGTGCTCCACGCTGGCGGGGTTGCCGAAGTGCTCCGTGAAGAACGGGAGCATAGCCCTGAGCACCGCAGGATCCAGCGGCGTAGTGGCATTGTGGTCCAGGTAGACCGGCCCGGGGGCCGCGACCTCGGCCACAGGCTCGATCACTGCTGTCGCGGCGGTGTGCGGCACGTCAGATCCGTAGGCGAGTGGTCGGAAGGTGGTTCATCCGGCGGGAACCAGCCGCGCCACGTCTAGCGGCGACTTGACACGGACGAGGAGCGTAGCGACGCC
>DATING010000058.1:0-3851 GCA_035474555.1 Longimicrobium sp.
CTTTTTTGCGGAAGAGGATACCGGCCGCACGGCCCGGGGTTCGCCGGTGCACCGATCCACCTGATCGCGATCCGTAAACGCCGGCCCCCGAGGGAAGGTCGTGCACCGGATCGGCGGTGCGTCCAGCCCGGCGGCTCAGGACTTCGCCATCCAGACATCCCACGTCAGCGGTCCCGCATCATCATCCGCCAGGGGCCGGCCGGCGGACTTGAGCGACAGCTTGATCTGGCCATGGTGATATCCCTCGTGCCAGATCATGTGCTGCAGGAACAGGATCGGGTGGTCATAGTGAAGGTCCATCCCCCGGCCCGACCGCAGCCGGCCGTTCACCGCGTCGCGCACGACCCGCGCGCTGGCATCCAGCATCGCCGCGATGCGGTCAGGATCGCGCTCGTCCAGCCACTCCTCGCCGGGCAGGTCCACGGCGATCTCGGGGGCGTTCTCCACCACGAACACCAGCCGGACGAAGTGGATGTGCGTGAACAGCTGCGCGACGGCCGGACCGTCCGCCGTCGCCCGGACGCCCAGCACGTCCCGGGGAAGGGCGCGGAGAAGGTTGATCAGGATCGTGTTGTTGCGGTCCCAGGAATCCAGCAGGGCATTGAGCAGCCCGTGATCGGTGGCGTGGGTCATTCGCTTCTTGATCGCTTGTTTGGATGATGTGAAGTCGGCCGCATCCGGCCGCCCCGGCACGGTGCCGGGACGGCTGGACGCAGCGATGGGATCAGGCGATGTCCATCACCCGTGCTTGTGCCGCATGTAGTCGCGGTAGGCGCGCTGGGTGGTCTTGACCCGCGCCTTTTCCTGCGCGGCGGCGGCTTCGTCCTGGCGCGTGGCCAGCCACGCCAGCTCGCGCCGCAGCCGGTGCCAGCTTTCCAGCCGCTCCGGGTCCAGCGCGCCGGACTGCGCCGCCGCCCGCACGGCGCATCCCGGCTCCTTACCGTGCCCGCAGTCGCCGAAGCGGCAGCGCGTGGCCAGCGCCTCCACGTCCGCGAACGCGGCGTCCAGCCCGCTGGCCGCCGACCACAGCTGCAGCTCGCGCATCCCCGGCGTGTCGATGAGCAGCGCGCCCCCCGCCAGCCGCAGCAGCTGGCGATGCGTGGTCGTGTGGCGGCCCTTGCCGTCGTCGCGCACGGCGCCGGTGCGCAGCGCGTCGCCCCCCATCAAGCGGTTGGCGAGCGTGGACTTGCCCACGCCCGACGAGCCCAGCAGCACGGCCGTGCGCCCGGGCCGCAGCCATCGGCCGAGCGCATCCACCCCCTCGCCGCTCAGGCTGGAGACCGCGACCACGTCCGCCCCGGGCGCCACGGCGCGGACCGCGCGAACGGCCGCGTCCGCGTCCTCCGCCAGGTCCGCCTTGGTGAGGACGACCACCGGCACGGCGCCGCTCTCCCACGCCAGCGCCAGGTACCGCTCCACGCGGCGCTCGCTCAGGTCCGCCGGCAGCGCCGTCGCGATGAGGGCCACGTCCACGTTGGCGGCCACCACCTGCGCCTCCGTGGTCTCGCCCGCGGCCTTGCGTACGAAGGCGCTCCGCCGCGGCAGCACGGCGTGGATCATGGCCGTGCCGTCGTCGCCCGCGGCGATGGCGACCCAGTCGCCGGTGGCGGGGAGGTCTTCGCGGCCGCGGGCGTTGTGCCGCAGCCGCCCGGCCAGCGTGGCGGGGCGCTCGCCGCTGTCGTCCGCGATCACGTACCGGTCGCGGTGCTCCGCCACCACACGCGCGGGAACCCGCCCCTGCGCCTGGTGCGGAGCGAAGTCGCGCGTGTAGTCTGCGTCCCAGCCGAGGGACGCGAGGTGCGCGTACACGCCGTCCGTGGACGGCGAAATGGAGTCGATCAAGGGAGGAATCTCCTGGTCCGCGGGCACGGGGCGGCCCGCGTGGGCACGATGAGGCCGGCCGGCGGTGTCCGGACGGCGCGCACGAGCACGCCAGGACCGCGAGCCGCGATGCCCTGAGGATGGGGTGACCAGGATGTGCCGGATCAGGCGATCCGGGTGTGGCGCTCCGTTCCTCAGCGCGCGCGGTGCGCGGCCTGGCGGATTACGGAGATGGCTGCGGTATACAGACGGCCCTCGAAGCAGAAGTGCGAGCGTACGGGAGCGTGAAGATGGCTCTCGCGCGGTAGATGATGATCGCCGAGGCGGATTTGGTCAAGCCTGTCGTTCGCGGGTTGCCCCTTCGCCCGGCCCGTGGTTAGGGTTCAGGGCCCGCCGCCGCTTCCCCGATCCGCGTTCCGCCGATGTCATCCACCGAGCAGTTCTACGACGATCTCGCGCCGTTCTACCACCTGATCTACCCGGACTGGGAGGCGAGCGTCGCATGGCAGGGCGAGGCGCTGGACGCCGTCATCCGCGCGGAGCTGAGCGCCGGTCCGCGGACGGTGCTGGACGTGGCGGCGGGGATCGGCACGCAGGCGCTGGGGCTGGCGGCGCGCGGATACGCGGTGACGGCGTCCGACCTGTCGCCCGGGGCCGTGCGCCGGCTGGGAGACGAGGCGGCGCGGCGAGGATTGGACGTCGACGCGAAGTCGGCGGACATGCGCGCGGTGTGGGATGCGCACGGCCGCACGTTCCACGTGGTGCTCTGCGCCGACAACGCGCTGCCGCACCTGCTCACGGACGACGAGATCCTCCAGGCGCTGCGCGACTTCCGCCGCTGCACGGCGCCGGGGGGCATCTGCCTGGTGTCCGTGCGCGACTACGACGCCATCGACCTGACGCAGCGGCTGCGCCCGCACGGGCTGCGCGAGGCGGACGGGGCCCGCTGGATCCTGTGGCAGGTGTGGGATCCGCGCCCGCCGCTGTACGACACGGCCCTGTACGTGGTGGAGGACCGCGGCGAGGGCGGGGTGAAAACACGGGTGATGCGCGCCACGTACTACGCGCTGCCCATGCCGCGGCTGCTGGAGCTGATGCGCGAGGCGGGCTTTACCGGCGTGCGGCGGCTGCCGGACGACACGTTCTACCAGCCGCTGGTCGTCGGCCGGAACCCGGAGTGACGAGCATGCTTCCCGATCCCGCGCCGCGCGCGGAGCTGCACGAGGCCAACCGCCGCTCGTGGAACGCGGCGACCGTGGCGCACAACAGCCACAAGGGCGACCAGGCCGCGTTCCTGCGCGGGGGCGGCAGTACGCTCTTTCCCGAGGAGCGGGAGCTGCTGGGCGAGATCGGCGGCCGCTCGCTGGTGCACCTGCAGTGCAACGCGGGGCAGGATACGCTCTGCCTGGCGCGGCTGGGCGCGCGCGCCACGGGCGTGGACATCAGCGACGAGGCCATCGCCTTTGCGCGCCGGCTCTCGGCCGATTGCGGCATCGCGGCGGCGTTCGAGCGCGCGGACGTGTACGACTGGCTGGCACAGGCGCGCGCGGACGGGCGGCGCTTCGACGTGGCGTTCTCGTCGTACGGGGTGCTGCCGTGGCTCTCGGACCTGCGAGCGTGGGCGCGGGGGATCGCGGACGTGCTGGCGCCGGGCGGCCGCCTGGTGCTGATGGAGTTCCATCCCGTGCTCGCGATGTTCGATCCGGACCTGTCGCTGCGCCATCCCTACTCCAGCGGCGGCGCGCCCCAGCCCTTTGCGGAGGGGATCGGCGACTACGTGGCGGATTCCGGCGCGGCGCTCGTCCCGGGCAACACGGCGGGCGGGACGGAGGCGTTTCGCAATCCGCATCCCTCGTACGAGTTCTCGTGGGGGATGGCGGACGTGGTGCAGGCGCTGCTGGATGCGGGCCTGCCGCTCGACGTGATTCGTGAATGGCCGTACAGCAACGGATGGAAGCCCTTCGATACGATGCAGCCGGAGCCCGGCCGCCGCTGGCGCCTGCCGGACGGCGTTCCCGCCCTGCCGCTCA
>DATING010000059.1:0-3364 GCA_035474555.1 Longimicrobium sp.
CGTCTACGACATGTACGGGCCGTCGGAAGACACGACCTTTTCCACCTGCGCGCTGCGGCAGCCGGGCGGGCCCGTGACCATCGGGCGCATCCTCACCAACTCGCAGGCGTACGTGCTGGACGCGGCGCTGCGGCCGGTGCCCATCGGCGTGTGGGGCGAGCTGTACCTGGGCGGCAAGGGCGTAACCCGCGGCTATCTGGGCCGCCCGTCGCTCACGGCGGACCGCTACGTCCCCGACCACATCAGCCAGGTTCCCGGCGCGCGGCTGTATCGAAGCGGCGACAAGATCCGCTGGAATCCGGACGGCACCCTGGAGTACATGGGCCGCTTGGACGAGCAGGTGAAGATCCGCGGCCACCGCGTGGAGCTGGGCGAGATCGAGTCCGTCCTGCGCCGCGCCGGCCTGTCGGACTGCGTGGTGGTGGCGCGCGAGGACGCGGGCGAAAAGCGGCTCGTGGCCTACGTCGTGGGGGACGTGGATACCGAGACGCTGCGCCTGGCCGCCCGCCGCACCCTGCCGGAGTACATGGTGCCGGCGGCGTTCGTGGAGATGGATGCGCTGCCCCTCACCCCCAACGGCAAGCTGGACCGCAAGGCGCTGCCCGCGCCGCAGTGGGCCGCGGACGAGGGCGCGTATGTGGCGCCGCGCACGCCGGCGGAGGAAGTGCTGGCGGCGGTGATGGGCGAGCTGCTGCACATCGACCGCGTGGGCGTGCACGACGATTTCTTCGAGCTGGGCGGCCACTCGTTGCTCGCGACGCGCGTCGTTTCGCGCATCCGCGAGACCTTCGGCGTGGAGATGCCGCTGCGGGCGATGTTCGAGGGGCCGACGGTGGCGGAGCTGGCGGAGCGGGTGGAATCCATCCGCCGCGAGCACGCGCCGCAGGCACCCTCCATCGTCCCGGTGGAGCGGACGGAGGCCCTGCCGCTCTCCTTCGCGCAGGAGCGGCTGTGGTTCCTGGACCAGCTGGAGTCGGAGAGCGCGTTCTACAACATCCCCGCGGCCCTGCGCATCGGTGGGGCGCTGGACGGGGCGGCCGTGGAGCGCGCGCTGGCGGAGATCATCCGCCGCCACGAGGCGCTGCGGACGGTGTTCCCGCAGGTGAACGGCGCGCCCGTGCAGTCCGTGCTCCCCTTCGCCGGCTTCGCGCTGGCGACGGACGACCTGTCTGCGCTGGAGGATGCGGATCGCGAGGCGGAGGTCCAGCGGCGCGCGCGGGAGGACGCCGAGCGCCCGTTCGACCTGGCCCGCGGCCCGCTCTTCCGCGCGTCGCTGCTGCGGCTGGCGGATGACGACCACGTGCTGCTGATCTGCATGCACCACATCGTCAGCGACGGGTGGAGCCTGGACGTGCTCTTTGGCGAGCTGGGGATGCTGTACGGCGCGTACACGGCAGGCGAGGCGCCCGTGCTGGCACCGCTGCCGGTGCAGTACGCGGACTTCGCCGTGTGGCAGCGCGCGCACCTGCAGGGCGACGTGCTGGACCGGCAGATCGCCTACTGGAAGGGGCAGCTGGCCGGCGCGCCCGCGCTGCTGGAGCTGCCGACGGACCACGTGCGCCCCGCCCTCCAGACGTACCGCGGCGCGGCGGAATCCATCGAGTTCGGCGAGGGGCTGCTGGAGCGGCTGGAGGCGCTGGGCCGCCGCGAGGGCGCCACGCTGTACATGGTGCTCCTCGGCGCCTTCCAGGCGTTGCTCGGCAAGTACGCGGGCGTGGACGACGTGGTCGTGGGCAGTCCCATCGCGGGGCGCACGCGGGCGGAGACGGAGGCGCTGATCGGCTTCTTCGTCAACACGCTGGTGCTGCGGACGGACCTGGGCGGCGACCCCAGCTTCCGCGAGCTGCTGGGCCGCGTGCGGACGAGCACGCTGGCGGCCTACGAGCACCAGGAGGTGCCGTTCGAGCGGCTGGTGGCGGAGCTGGAGCCGGAGCGTACGCTCAGCCACTCGCCGCTCTTCCAGGTGCTGTTCATCCTGCAGACGGGCGATCCGTCCGGCAGCGCGCTCCCGGGCCTGCAGACGCGGGGCGTGGAGCTGGACACGGATTCCACCAAGTTCGACCTCACGCTGGGCATCGGCGCGGCGGGCGGGCGGCTGCACGGCACGCTGCAGTACAGCACGGACCTGTGGGACCGCGCCACCATCCAGCGCATGCTGGGGCACCTGCACCGCGTGCTGGAAGCGGTCGCGGACGATGCGGATCAGCCCCTGTCGCGGCTGGAGATGCTGTCGGCGGAGGAGCGCGCGCAGGTGGTGGACGTGTGGAACCGCACGGACGCCGCGTACCCGCTGGATACCTGTATCCACCAATTGTTCGAGGCGCAGGTGGCGCGGACGCCGGACGCCGTCGCCGCCCTCCACGAGCACGATTCGCTCACGTACGCGGAGCTGAACGCGCGCGCCAACCGCCTCGCGCACCACCTGCGCGGGCTGGGTGCCGGGCCGGAGGTCCGCGTGGGCATCTGCCTGATCCGCGGGCTGGACCTGCTGATCAGCATGCTGGCCGTCCTCAAGGCCGGCGGCGCGTACGTGCCGCTGGACCCGGCGTATCCCCGCGAGCGGCTGGAGAACACGCTGGCGGATGCCGAGGCGCCCATCCTGGTCACGCAGGAGGCGCTGCGCGGCATCCTCCCCGATCAGCCCGGCGTGTCCGTCGTCGTGCTGGACCGCGACCGGGCGATCATCGAGGCTGCGTCCGCGGAGAACCCGGACAGCGGCGTGGTGGCGAGCAACCTCGCGTACCTCATCTACACGTCGGGGAGCACGGGGCGTCCGAAGGGCGTCGCCATCCAGCACGAGAGCGCGGTGGTGATGCTTTCGTGGGCGTGGAACACCTACTCGGAGGATGAGCTCGGCGGGATGCTGGCGTCGACGTCCATCAGCTTCGACATGTCGGTGTTCGAGATGTTCACGCCGCTGGCCCGCGGCGGCCGCGTGATCATCGTCGAGAACGCGCTGGCCCTGCCGACGAGCGCAGTGGCGGATCAGGTGCGGCTGCTGGATACGGTGCCCTCCGCCGCCGCCGCGCTGGTGAAGACCGGCGGCATCCCGGCGTCCGTCCGCACGGTGAACCTGGGCGGCGAGCCGCTGAAGGCGGAGCTGGTGGATGCCCTCTACGCACACGGCGTGGAGCGGGTGTACGACATGTACGGTCCGTCGGAGGATACGACGTTCAGCACCTTCGTGCTGCGGCGGCCGGGCGGGCCGGTGACGATCGGCCGCATCCTGAGCAACTCGCGCGCGTACGTGCTGGATGCCGGGCTGCACCCGGTGCCGGTTGGCGTGCCGGGCGAGCTGTACATCGGCGGAAAGGGAGTCACCCGCGGCTACCTGGGGCGGCCTTCGCTCACGGCGGAGAAGTAC
>DATING010000060.1:0-5225 GCA_035474555.1 Longimicrobium sp.
CGCGCCGCGGGGGTGAACTTCGGGATGCTCTCCGCGCCGTCGTTCCCCTACGCCACCGCCCTCCCCGGCCCCGTGGGCCCCCGCGCCGACAGCGCGTTCGCGGCCTATGCGCAGGGGCTGGCGGAGAGCGGGCTCGTGGTGGGGATCCGCGCGCTTTCCCCGGGGCCGGCGGCGGCGGACACCGTCTACCGCGTGCTGGGGTGGGACCGCGCGGCCGCGGAGGCCCTGCAGGTGGACCTGCTCCGCGACCTGCTGGCCCGCGGGGTGGGCGCCGTGAAGCCCGCCTCCGTGGCCGTTCCCTCCCTGACCCGCGACTCCATCCCCCTCCCCGACAACCCCGTGTTCGTCACGGGGCTGCTGCGGCGCGACCTGGGGTTCGACGGGCTGGTGATCGAGGACCTGGCCCCCACCGCGCCCCTCGTCCGGCGCTTCGGGGGCGGCGAGGCGGCCGTTCGCGCCGTGGCGGCGGGCGCGGACCTGCTGGTGGGGGTGGAGAACGAGCGCGAGGCCATCGACGCCATCGTGGCCGCGGTGGAATCCGGCCGCGTGCGCCCCGAGATGATCCAGGTGGCCGTCCGGCGGATCTTCGATGCCAAGGAGCGGCTGGGGCTGGGCGGGGGCCGGGCGGCGGGGGATTCCGCCGCATCCAGCCCCCCGGAGCAGGCGGAGAAGGACGGGGACGGCGCACGGCCCGCCCCCGGCGCCGACACGCTGGCCCTGGCCGCGCACCGGGCGGCGCTCGCCGTGCTGGGCACCGCCCCGGCGGAGGCGCTGCGCGGCTGCCGCAGCACCGTGCTGGTGACGACGCAGAGCGTCCGTGCCAGGCCGCTGTCCGACGCCCTGCGCGCCCGCATCCCCACCCTGCGCCACCTGCAGACGGACCGCCTCCCCCGCCGCGGGTCGCTCGTCCCCGCGGGGATCGCGTTCGCCGCGGCGGACGCGGACTGCGTGGTGGCCGCCGCCTTTCCCGGCGCGCGGCCGCGGGTGGTGGACCGCGTGCAGCCCGCGCTCCCCTGGCCCGACTCCGCGGGGATGGACACCGTCCCCGCGTCGCGGCGGCGGGCGCTGCAGCGGGACACCGTGTCCCGGCGCATCCTCTGGATCGACTTCTTTCCCGCCGTGGACGCCGCCCCGCCCCCCCGCATGCGCACGGTCGTCGTCGCGCGGGGAACGGGGGATGCGGCGCAGCGCGCGGCGGGCGGGGCCGTGGCGGGGGGCGCGCCCCTGCGCGTGCCGCCGGGCACCGCGTGGCCGCCCGCGCGCACCCTCCGCGTGCTGGCGTCGGATTCGGTCGGCGCCGTGGCCATGAACGGCGACACGCTGGATGCCATCGACGCCGTCATCCGGCAGGCCATCGCGGACGGCGAGTTCAGCGCGGCGGCGGTGGCCGTGGGACGGCGCGGCAGCCTCGTCAAGCTGCGCGGCTACGGGCAGACCGGCGGCGCGCCGGTGGACCCGCAGGGGACGCTCTTCGACATCGCCTCGCTCAGCAAGGTGGTGGGCACCGTGCCCGCGACCATGGCGCTGGTGGAGGACGAACGGCTGGCGCTGGGCGCGTCCGTGCGGCGCTACGTCCCCCAGTTCCGCGGCGAGGGCAAGGCGTTCGTGAGCATCCGCCACCTGCTCACCCACACCAGCGGCCTTCCCGCGGGCGACTGGCTGTACCCCCTCCCCTCCGCCGAGGCCGCGTTGAGCCGGGTGATCCGCACGGACCTGGAGGTGCAGCCGGGGACGCGGATGGTGTACAGCGACTTCGGGATGATTCTCCTGTCCGAGGCCGTGGCGCGGCAGGCGGGGCAGCCGCTGGACCGGTTCGTGGCCCGCCGCATCTTTGGCCCGCTGGGGATGCAGAACACCATGTACCTGCCCGGCCCGGAGCAGCAGTTCCGCACCGTGCCCAGCGCCACGCCCGAGCGGGACCGGCCGTACCCCATCGACGCGGTGGTGCACGACGGCAACGCGTACCGGCTGGGCGGCGTCACGGGGCACGCGGGGCTCTTTTCCACCGCGTGGGACCTGTCCATCTATGCCCAGACGCTGCTGAACGGGGGCGCGTACGGCACCCGCCGCGTGCTGCGGAACGGCACCGTCGCCGCGTGGACGCGCCGCCAGCCGAACGCCGGCACCCGCGCGCTGGGCTGGGACACCCCCGCCGAGCGCTCCTCCGCCGGCAGCTACTTCTCCCCCACGGCCTACGGGCACACGGGCTTCACCGGCACGTCTATGTGGATCGATCCCCAGCGCGAATTGTTCGTCGTGCTGCTGACGAACCGCACGTACACCTCGGGGAGCCAGGGGCGCATTCTCCAGGTGCGCGCGCGGGTGGCGGACCTGGCGGCCAAGGCCATCACCGACCAGTCGATCCGCCCCCGTCCCGGCTCCCCCGCCGCCGTCGCCGAGGCGGAGCGCGCCGCGGCGGCCGCCCGTGCGCGGGCCCGTGCACGCCAGCGCCGCCGCCCGCCCCCGCGCCGCCGCCGCCGCGCCGAGATCGAGCTCGTGGACCCGCGGATCTACGCATGGGTGCAGCCCCCGCGCCTCACGCCCGGTGCGGCCACCGGGCTGCCGGGGATGCCCGGCTGGACGATCACGCTGGCCTGAGCCGTGGACCGCCCGCGGGAACCTTGCTCCACGGCGCGGGTGGATGCATGTCGGCTCCCGCATCCACCGAAACCCTGCTGATCCTCGCTTTCATGCTCCCTCGCCTCACCGCGCTGGCGGTCCTCGTGCTCGGCGCCGCCGGTGCGGGCTGCACCTCGTTCGCCACCGTGCGGTCCGCCCAAGTACAGCCCGGCAGCTCGTTCACCGTGCAGGGCTCCCTGAGCACCCCGCCCGGTGACGAGACGGGCTGGTTCTGGTCCCTGGACTGCGCGGAGGATTGCAGCCACCCCATCGCGGGCGTGGATGCCCTGTACACGTACGGATCGGCGGGCGAGCGGCCGTATTCGCTGTCTGCGGGGGTGAACGGCCTCGTTCCCTACGTGGAAGGCTACACGCAGCTGAATGGGGATTCCGGCCGTGCGTACGGCGTGGGCGCGCGCGTGGGCATTCCGGTGACCGGATGGACCAGCCATCAGCTCTACGGCCGCTACGACATCGGGCTGGGGGACGGCCGCCGCCTGCTGTGGAACCCCGGCGTGTTCCTGCACGCGGGCCGCTCGCCCAATGGGGAGAGCCGCGGGCACTTCGTGGCGATGGTGCAGGCGGTGGGGATGGAGCACCGGGGCCCGCGGCGGACGGTCGTCCCCGCGCTCGCGCTGGTCGTGGGGCAGGGACGCCGCGAGCGGTACGGAGACGAGGACTCGTTCACCAGCGTGTTCGGCGCCGCCTCCGTGAGCGTCACCTTCCACCGCCCGCGCGCCGCGCCCCCCGCCCCGTAGGCGAGCGGAGGGGCTCGGGCTCCTGCCGGGAGGAACGGAGACCGGGCCACCCGGCGAATAAATTCGCGGCACCGAAAACGTGATGTCGGCCTTCGCCGACGGCTCGTGCCGCGAAAAGGGGAGTGCGCCGTAGCGCAGTCCCGCCGTTGTAGCCTCGCGCCGTTTGCGAGGCTTTCCGCGTTCGTTGCGGCGGCCTCAGCCGCTCCGTCGCGATGCCGCCTCCCTGGACGATCCCCGCCGCCCGCGAGAACTGCTTTTCACGCAGTTGAAGCCCTGTTCGCAGAGCGCGTCAGCGCGAGACAGGGCTTACCGCTGTCCCAGCGGCGGCTTTAGACTAGCCGCTCCGTCTGGATTCGCGCCTCGCTGCACGATGTCCGCGGAAGATTTCCCCCTGATACCGAATGCGGAAAAACAGTGGCCTCACACAGAGTCAGCAGAGTCAACAGAGGGATGACTCTGCTGACTCTGCGTGATACCAGATCGCTAAATTGATTGTGCACGTGAGTTCTACTGCTGCCGTTCCCCGTGGCCTCTTTCCCCCTGTGTGAGGCCTTCTTTGAAATCATGAATGCACAATCAATCAGAGAATCGGAGTATGAGACTCATTCCTCAGCCGGATCTGGCATGAATCCGACTTGCGAATCCGCACCCAAACACAAACGGGGCGGCATCGCTGCCGCCCCGCTCGCATCCATCCGATCCCGATCCGCGGATCCGCTTAGACGTCGTCGTCCAGCAGCTCGTCCACGGAGTCGGGGCCCTCGTCCTCCGCCAGGAAGTCGTCGGGCTCGTCGCCCGCGTCCTCGTCCTCATCCGCGTCGATCCCCAGCTCCTCCTCCATCAGCGCCGTGCTGTCCACGACCTCCTGGCCCTCGGGGACCACGTCCAGGATCGGCAGCGGCTCCTCGTCCTCGTTCACCACGCGCGCCACGTCCATCACCGCGTCCTTGGCGCCCAGGTTGATGAGCCGTACCCCCTGCGTGTTGCGGCCGATGATGCGGATCTGGTCCACCGGCGTGCGGATGATGACGCCCTGGCGGGTGATCATCATCAGCTCGTCGCCCGCGTGCACCTCCTTCATAGCCACCACGCGGCCCGTCTTGTCGCCCGTGCGCAGGTTGATGACGCCCTTGCCGCCGCGGCGCTGGCAGCGGTACGCCTCGAGCGCCGTGCGCTTGCCCATCCCCAGCTCGCTGACCACGAGCAGCGACGAGCCGGGCTTGGTCACCACCATCCCGATCACCACGTCGTCGCCCATGAGCGTGATGCCGCGCACGCCCGTGGTGGCGCGCCCCATCTCGCGGACGTTGCCCTCCTCGAAGCGGATGGCCATGCCGTCGCGCGTGGCCAGCACCACGTCGCACGCGCCGTCCGCCGGCTGCACGCTGATGAGCTCGTCGCCCTCCAGCACGTTCATGGCGTTCAGGCCCACGCGGCGCGGGTTGCCGTACGCCGCCAGCGACGTCTTCTTGATCACGCCCTTGCGCGTGACGAAGATGAGCGAGCGGTCGTGGCGGAACTCCCGCACGGGTACCAGCGCCGCGATCTTCTCGTCGCTGGCGATGTTGATCAGGTTCACCACCGGCTTGCCCCGCGAGTTGCGCGAGCCCACGGGGATCTCGTGCACCTTGAGCCAGTAGCACTGGCCGTCGCGCGTGAAGAACATCAGGTAGTCGTGGGTGTTGGCCAGGAACAGGTGCTCCACCCAGTCCTCTTCCTTGGTCTTCATCCCCTCGATCCCGCGCCCGCCGCGCGACTGCGCCCGGTAGGTGTCCGACGGCACGCGCTTGATGTAGCCGCTGTGCGAGACGGTGATCACCATCTCCTCGTCGGGGATCAGGTCCTCGA
>DATING010000061.1:0-3876 GCA_035474555.1 Longimicrobium sp.
CTACTCGTGCGTTGCCACCGATTGCTATGGCTACACGTGCGGGGATTGCACCGCCCTCATGACCAACTGCGACCAGGTGTGTCTCTGAATCACGTGGGCCGGGCCGCTGATGAAAGCGGCCCGGCCCGTTCTCGCACTCCGTGGCCGCAACCCAGAATCGGGAGGATTCCATGAAGCTTAGACTGGACCTGGAAGACCTGACCGTCGACTCGTTCGATACGACGCGCCCCGCCGCCAAGCAGGGCACCGTGTTCGGCGAGCAGTGCACGTGCTACACGAACTGCACATGTCCCGGCTGCCCCACCTGCTATGCATCGTGTAACGGCACCTGCGCTACGTGCGGCGAGAACACCTGCGCCGCCAGCTGCAACGGCACCTGCGGCGCCGCGACGTGTGGGTACTCGTGCAACTACACCGATTGTGACTGCCTCCCGCCCACGTGCCAGCAGTCCAACTGCGGCATGGACGTGTGCTGCGGGATCCAGTAACGCGTTCCGCGCCGGTCCCGCGGGTGCGGTGCCGGGTATCCACGTCAAAATGCTAAGGAGGATGCCATGAACGCCAAGCTCAAGCTGCACCTGGAAGACCTGACCGTCGACTCGTTCGATACGGTCGGCGTGGAGAAGCGGAAGGGCACCGTGTTCGGCGAGCAGTGCACGTGCTACACGCAGTGCACGTGCCCCGGCTGCCCCACGTGCGATGCGTCGTGCAACGGCACCTGCGGCGGCACGTGCGAGGCCAGCTGCAACGGTACGTGCGCGGGCACCTGTGCCGCGAGCTGCAACGACACGTGCTACCAGTCGTGCCGCTACATCGAGTGCCGCGGCAACACGGACCCGCTCTACAGCGGCTGCACCCCGTACGCCTGCCTGTAAGGCACGCGGGCCGGGCGCCGTCCAGGGTGCCCGGCCCGCGTTCCTGCCGGATCCGTCATGACTTTACTTCATTCACTGGAGGACGCCATGCAGAGCAAGCTCAAGCTGAACTTGGAAAACCTGTCCGTCGACTCGTTCGATACGGTCGGCGTGGAGAAGCGGAAGGGCACAATATTCGGCGAGCAGTGCACTTGCTACACCCAGTGCACGTGCCCCGGCGGCCCCAGCGACGACTGCCAGCCGTCCGTGGGCGACACCTGCCAGAACAGCTGCGTCGGCACGTGCCAGTGCCATACCTTCATGTCCGAGTGCGATTGCGCGGGTACCTGCATGGAAACGGCGTGTGGCGGATCGCCCTGCTGTCGGTAAGTTGACGATCGTGCACCGGCGGAGCGCGAGATCTCCGCGCCCACGGTCTCCGCCGGTTGATGATCAGCAGCCCTTCATCCCCCGAGATCGCCCGTTTCCCGCGCCAGCAGGGTGTGGAAGTGGTGGGTGCCCACCTCACGGCGCGGCGAGTAGCGGCCGCGGTGGTACAGCCGCGAGCGCACGCCCTTCTGCACGGCCTCCACCACCTCCTCGTCCTCCATCTCCACCCGGTGCAGGTCCGCCCCCGCGCCCGTCGCGCGCCGGCTCTCATCCCACACGTAGGAGAGGAACGAGACGCGCGTGCGGTCCTGCGCCAGCGGCTGCACCAGGTTCACCGACAATCCCCAGGGATAGAAGTTCAGCATCAGGTTGGGGAACAGCCACCAGTAGTACGCGGCCACCAGCGTCCCCTCGTCCGGGTGTCCGGCAGGAAGATCGAACGCCTCGTCGCGGTTCTTCGTGGTCCCCAGCTGCAGGTTGCACCAGGGGAACGTCTCCGTCCGGTAGGTGGCGTAGTCCAGCGTGTCCGCCAGCGACGCGTGGATGAACGGGATGTGGAACTCCTCCAGGTAGTTGTCCACGTACAGCGCCCAGTTGGCGCGGATCAGGTAGTCGCGCGAGGTGCCGGGATCGAACGTGAACTCGTCCAGGGGCAGGAACCCGCACCGCTCGCGCACCGGCCCCATCCACGCATCGAAGCTGCACGCCGGATCGATGCCCGTGAACGCCAGCGGCCCCCAGCGCTCCAGCGGCAGCACGGGCAGGTTGTCCGCCGCGGACGGGAATCCCTCCACACCGTCGAACTCCGGCATGTGCGTCACCGTGCCGTCCAGCGCGAACCGCCGCCCGTGGTAGCGGCAGCGCAGGTGCCGGGCGTGCGTCTCGCCCTCGCACACCACCGTGCCGCGGTGCGTGCAGACGTTGCTCAGGCACCGCGTCATGCCGTCCTCGCCGGCCGCGAGCACCAGCGGCTCGTCCAGGCACCCCTCCAGCAGCGTGAACGGCAGCAGGTGCCCGGGCGCCTTGACCCGCTCCGCACCCCGGATCATCTGCCAGCTGCGCACGAACACCCGCTCCTTCTGCAGGGCGTACCACGCCGGCGAGGCGTACACCTCCGCCGGCAGCGTCTGCGCGCGGTGGATCTGGGGATCGATGGAAAACGGCTGCATGGGACGGAAGTGCGGGAGTGCGTCAGTGCGTAAGTGCGGAAGTTGGAGAGATAGAAGATGATGCGTCTTACAGCAACCATTTGGTGCGGCCCGCAGGCGCCAGCGGGCGGAAAAAAATGACCGCGGTGGCGGCTCGCGAGGCTGGTGCGGAAGGCGGAGCGGCGGTTACCTTCGAAAGCATCTCGCTTCGTCCGCTTTCGGTGATTTCCCCGGCGGATTCCGTCCCGCCGATCGCCGCGCCCGGCACGCCGCCGCGCGCGCATCCCATCCACCGCCACCGCCGATGACCTCGCTCGCGCCGCCCGCGCCCGACATCCCGGCCGCCACACCCGCCGCGCCCCGGCGGGGGCTGCTGCGCGTGCTGGGGGTGACGTTCGGGCTGGCGGTGACCATCGGCAACACCATCGGCGCGGGGATCCTGCGCACGCCGGGCTCGGTGGCGGAGCAGCTGCCGTCCACGGGGTGGTACCTGGCCGTGTGGATCGCGGGCGGATTGTACGCGCTGCTGGGCGCCGTCTCCCTGGCGGAGCTGGGGACCATGCTGCCGCGCTCCGGCGGATTGTACGTCTTCGCCCGCCACGCGCTGGGCCGGTATGCGGGGTTCCTGGTAGGATGGGTGGACTGGGCGGCCACCTGCGGCAGCGTGGCGGCCGTGTCCGTGCTCATCGGCGAGTACGCGGGGACGGTGGTGCCGGTGCTGCAGGGGCGGACGGTGCCCGTGGCCATGGCCGTGGCGCTCGCGTTCGCCACGCTGCAATTCCGCGGCATCCGCACGGCCGGCTTCGCGCAGACGCTCACCAGCGCGGCCAAGGCCCTGGTCCTGCTGGGGCTCATCGCCGCCTGCTTCGTCCTCCCCGCCACGCCGCCGCCCCTGTCGGCGAACCCCGCCGCGGTCCCCGTGGGCGCGGCGCTGCTGGCGGCCGTCGTGGTGGCGCTGCAGGGGGTGATCTACACCTACGACGGGTGGACGGGCGTCATCTACTTTTCGGGCGAGGTGCGCGACCCCGCCCGCGACATCCCCCGCTCCATGATCGGCGGCGTGCTCGCGGTGACGGCCATCTACCTGCTGCTGAACCTCGCGTTCCTGCACGTGGTACCGCTCCCCGCGCTGGCGGGGGAGCCGCTGGCCGCCGCGGCCGCCGCCCGCGCCGTGCTGGGCCCGGTGGGCGACACGGTGATCCGCGTCGTCCTGATCGTCGCGCTACTGAGCGCCGTGAACGCGCTGTCGCTGATGGCGCCGCGGGTGCTGTACGCCATGAGCGACGACGGCCTGGTGCCGCGCGCCGCGTCGGCCGTCAACCGCGGCGGCACCCCCACGGGGGCGCTGGTGGCCAGCACGGCGGTGGCGCTGGCGTTCATCGCCACGGGCGCGTTCAGCACCATCATCGCCGTGCTGGCGTTCTTCTTCGTGGCCAACTACGTCCTGGCGTTCGCCTGCGTGTTCGTGCTGCGGCGCCGCGAGC
>DATING010000062.1:0-2683 GCA_035474555.1 Longimicrobium sp.
CCGCTTTTTTCACCACGGCTACGAGTCCGGCGAGACGGGGTGGCTGTGGCCGGGGGAGGTCGCGGCGTTCATCCGCCAGCATCACCCCCACCACGCCGCGTACACGGACGAGGAGTGCGAGGGGCACCTCAAGCAGCTGGAGGCGTGGGGCGTGCTCGTCTCCGAGCACGACGTCAACCAGGCGCGCACCATCGAGGAGTTCGTCCGTGCGGCGCGGCGGTACCAGATCAGCGAGACGGCGCGCATCATCGAGGAGATGCTCATCCGCCTCACCCGCCAGGACGGCTCGCGCGGGTCGCTGGACACCACGCGCCTCACCCGCCTGCGCGACGCCCTGCTGGAGCTGGACCGCGTGCTCGCCGGGCTGGATCCCGTCACGGCCTCGCACGACGGGCTGCGGCAGGTGGAGGGGCTGTGGAACGCGGCAGACGACGCGCGGCGGGAGATGCGCGAGCAGGCCCTGCGCTACATGCGCGAGCTGGAGCACGACCGCATGCCGTCCGCGGCGGACCTCGTCGTCTTTCTGCAGTACAAGCGGATGCTGCGCGACTACCTGGACGAGTTCGCGCTGGGGCTCAAGGACTTCGTGGAGCGCACCCGAGACCTGTTCGACGACTGGGCCGCGGCCGGGCTGGACGCGCGCCTGGCCGCGGCCCTCGCCCGCAACGAGCGCGAGCGCAAGGGCGACCTGCGCCCGGAAGACGAGGTGCGCGCCGTCTTCGAGGCGCAGATCCGCGCCCTCCGCGGCTTCTCGGCGCGCGGCGGGGATGCGGAGATCCTGCACGGCAAGTCGACGGCGCGCGTCCGCGGCCTGGTGGAGCAGATCGAGCGCGTGGTGACGGAGCGCCGCAATGCGCAGAACCGCGGGCGCGACCTACGGCTGCTGGCGCGGGCGTTCGGCCGGGCGAAGACGGACGACGAGGCGCACCGGCTGGCGGCCATGGCGTTCGGCTGGGGCACGCCGCGCCACATGCGCGCATACAGCGCCGACGCGGCGGCGGAGCTGGACCCGGACGCGTCCGTCTGGCTGCAGCCGCCGTGGGACGTGGAGCTGCGCGCGCGCGTCCGCGGCAACCCGAGCTTCCGCGCGGTGACGCCGTGGGAGGACCGCGGCCCGCAGAAGGCGGAGCTGCGCGCGCGGGTGCTGGAGCAAAAGCGGGCGGAGGCGCGGTTCTGGGACAGCGTCTTCCGCGACGGCGAGCTGGTGCTGGACGGGCTGGCCCTGCGCTCCGCGGGCGACCGCTCGCGCGTGGTGCGGCTGGTGCGCGACTGCCTGCGCTCGCCGGACCGCCACGTGCGCCTCACGGACGGATCGCGGGTGGAGATCCTGCCCCCGGAGGATCCCAAGGCGGTCGCGGAGGTGGCGGCGCCGGACGGCTTCCTGTACGTCCGCGCGTTCCGCCTGCGGCGCACGGAGCCCGCTCGATGATCACCAGCGAGGCCGCGCACCGCGACTTTCGCCTGTGCGCGGAGGCGCTCATCGACCGCGCCGTCCTGACCGCCGCGGACGACCGGCCGCTGCTGGAGAAGATCCGCCGGCATCAGCCCGCGCTGCAGTCCACGTTCGGGCGGCTGACGGGGTGGCGCGTGCAGGCGCACCCGGAGTTCGCGCGGCTGGTCAAGACGCCCGCGCGCCCCGAGGCATCGCACGGGCTGCCGTGGGCCAAGGGGAGGACGGACTACGCGCTGCTGGCGTGGGTGTTGTGGTACGGGGAGCACACGGGCGGCCGCAAGTTCACCGTCAGCCAGATCGCGGAGGAGATCAAGCTGCGCAGCGCCAGCGTGGGCGACGCGCGGCTGGACTGGACCTCGCACGCGCATCGCCTGGCGGCGCGCCGCGTCTTTCGCGGGCTGGAGGAGATGGGCGTCCTTCGCCTGCAGGACGGCAGCGTGGACGAGTGGGCGGATGAGAACGGCAAGCGCGACGCGCTCTACGCCTGGGGCGCGGCGGCGTGGCGCATCCACGTGGGCATCCCGTCGGCGGAGCTGGAGCGGCTGGCGGAGGGGCGGCCCGCGCCCGTTGCCCCCGCCCTGCCGGACGGCACGGACGAGATTCACCTCTACCGCACGCTCCTGCTCAACCCCGCCCTCTTTCGCCGCGACGACCCGGCCGCGTTCCGCCTGCTGGACGCGCCGGAAACGCGTGCCCGCATCCTCCAGAACCTGAAGTACCTCACCAATTGGGAGCTGGAGGTGACGCCGGAGTACGCGCGCGTGCTTCGCCCCGCCCGCTCCGACGACGCCGTGCAGACACCCATCGCCGTCACCTCCGGGCTGGACCACGCCGTCCTCTGCTTCTGCGGGCTGCTGCGCGAGCGGCAGGCGGCGGGGCGGCTGGTGGACGCCGGGCGCGACTGGTTCCTGATCGACGACAGCCGCGTCTGGCAGGACGTGGACGAGTTGCAGAAGCGCTTCGGCGCCAAGTGGGGCAAGACCGTGCGCGAGCAGAAGGTCAGCGCGCTCGCCGACGACATCGTGGCCCAGATGAAGGCGTGGGGGCTGATGCGCGACACGGACGTGCCCGGCCAGTATCTGGTGCTCCCCACCGCCGCCCGCTTGGCTGCCCACTACGGTGACGAGGCGGAGAAGGACCGGGACGAGGATTCGGAGGATTGATGGCGGAAACGCCTGCGTACACGGACAGGCAGGGCCAGTACCTGGCCTTCATCTACTATTACCTGAA
>DATING010000063.1:0-2690 GCA_035474555.1 Longimicrobium sp.
TGCAGCCGCTCCAGCAGCTCGGGGGAGAACTCCACCGGGACCGTCGCGCCGCGGTACGCCTGCACCGGCGGGCGGGGATGGTCGGTGGGCAGCTCCAGCAGCTCCGGCGCGCCCGACAGGCGCTCCCGCCAGTACGCCAGCTGCCGGTCCAGCACTTCGCCCTCCAGCTGCTCGCGCTGCCACACCGCGTAGTCCGCGTACTGCACCGCCAGCTCCGGCAGCGGCGACTCACGCCCCTCGCGGTACGCCGCGTACAGCGCGGAGAACTCGCGGGAGAGCACCCCCATGCTCCACCCGTCGCTGACGATGTGGTGCATCCCGAGCAGCAGCACGTGCTCCTCGGCGCCCAGCCGAAGCAGCGCCGCACGGAAGAGCGGGCCCGTCGAGAGGTCGAACGGCCGCCGCGCCTCCTCACCGGCGCGCCGCTTCACCGCAGCCTCGCGATCCGAATCGCCCAACCCCGACAGGTCCTCCACCGGCAGGGCGAACCCGACGAAGGGCGCCACCACCTGCACCGGCGAGCCATCCACCTCGGCGAAGGTCGTCCGCAGCGCCTCGTGCCGCCGGACGATCTCGCCCAGGCTCCGCTCCAGCGCGTCCACGTCCAGCGCACCCCCCAGGCGCCATGCCACGGGGATGTTGTAGACGGCGCTCCCCGGATCAAGCCGGTCGATGAACCAGAGCCGCTCCTGCGCGAACGACAGCGGCAGCGCCCCCGTGCGATCCACCGGCACCACGGGCGGCAGCACCGGCAGCTCCGCGCGGCGCATCTCCTCCATGCGCCCGGCCAGCTCCGCCACCGTGGGTCCCTCGAAGAGCGCCCGCAGCGGCAGCTCCACGCCGAACGCCTCGCGCACCTGCGACACCACCCGCGTGGCCAGCAGCGAGTGCCCGCCCAACTCGAAGAAGTTGTCCTCGGCGCCCACGCGCTCCAGGCGCAGCGTCTCCGCCCAGATCTCCGCCAGCACCTCCTCCGCCGGCGTGCGCGGCGCCACGTAGCGCTCCTCCGCCGACGCGAGCTCCGGCGCCGGCAGCGCCTTGCGGTCCAGCTTGCCGCTCTGGGTCAGCGGAAGCCGCTCCAGCGGGACGAACACCGCCGGCACCATGTAGTCCGGGAGCTCCCGGCGCAGGTGCTCGCGCAGGACCGCAGCCTCCGCGTCACCCACCACGTACGCCACCAGGCGCCGGTTCCCCGCCCCGTCCTGGTGCGCGACCACGACCGCCTCGCTCACCCCCTCGCGCGCCCGAAGCCGGGCCTCGATCTCACCCAGCTCGACCCGGTAGCCCCGCACCTTCACCTGCGTGTCCGCACGCCCCAGGAACTCGATGGTCCCATCCGCCAGCCAGCGCCCCTGGTCCCCCGTCCGATACAGCCGCGCCCCAGGCGCGGGGCTGAACGGGTCGGGAACGAACCGCTCCGCCGTCAGTGCCGGCCGGCGCAGGTATCCCCGCGCCACGCCCGCGCCGCCCACGTACAGCTCGCCGGCGACCCCGGCGGGCACCGGCTCCCCGCGCGCATCCAGCAGGTAGACACGCGTGTTGGAGATCGGTCCGCCGATGGAAGCGCCCGGCGCCTCGCCCTCTGCGCCGCAGGTCCGCGCCGTCGCGGTCACGGTCGTCTCCGTGGGGCCGTACTCGTGGTACAGCCGCGCGCCCGGCAGCCGGGCGCGGAGCTCCGCCACCATCCCCGCGGGAAGGGACTCCCCCCCCAGGACGATCCGCCGCAGGCTCGAGCAGCCCTCCAGCCCCGGGTGGTCCAGGAACGCCTGCATCTGGGAGGGGGTGAGCACCATCGTGGTGACCTCCTGGCGGCGGACGACCTCCACCAGGTAGTCCACCTCCCGCTGTCCACCGGGGCGCACGAGGACCAGGCGGGCGCCCACCAGCAGCGGCGAAAACAGCTCGCGTACCGAGACGTCGAAGCTGAGCGACGTCCTCTGCAGCAGCGCGTCCCCGGCTCCGAGCTCCCAGTGCCGTTCTCCCCAGGCCAGCAGGTTGACGACGCCGCGGTGCCCGTTCATCACCCCCTTGGGCTGCCCCGTGGAGCCCGAGGTATAGATGACGTACGCCAGGTTCTCCGGGGTCAGCGCCCCGCGCCCGGGATTGGTGTCCGGCTGGCCGGTCCAGGCGGAAGCATCTCCATCGATCACCTCGACCGGAACGCCCGATCCGTCGAACTGTCCCGCGAGCGAGCGCTGCGTCAGCAGCACGACGGGCGCGCTGTCCTCCAGCATGTAGCGCAGCCGCTCCTCGGGATACTCCGGGTCCAGCGGCACATAGGCGCCCCCAGCCTTCAGTACGGCCAGGACGGCGACGACCATCTCGATGCCGCGCTCCACGCACAGCCCCACCCGCGCCTCCGGCCCCGCGCCCAGGTCCGCGAGGTGGTGCGCCAGCCGGTTCGCCCGCGCGTTCAGCTCCGCGTACGTCACCTCCTCGTTCTCGTAGACCAGCGCCACCGCGTGGGGCGTGCGCTCCACCTGCGCCTCGACGAGCTCGTGCACGCAGACATCCCGCGGAACCTCCGCGTCTGTGCGGTTCCACTCCTGCAGCACCCGCGCGCGCTCCGCCTCGCCGAGCAGCGCCAGCCGCGAAAGCCGCACGTCCCCATCCGCGGCGACCTGCTCCAGCACCCGCTCCAGGTGGCCGAGCATCCGCTCGACCGTGCCGCGGTCGAAGAGGTCGGTGCT
>DATING010000064.1:0-3027 GCA_035474555.1 Longimicrobium sp.
GTTGCGGCGGATTCATCCGCTCCGGCTGGATCCCAGCCACCCACGAACCACGCGCATTGCCCGCCGACATCCGCCGGTGCTATTTGTTTACCATCCGGCATCTCCCAGTCCCCAATCGGCCGAGACGATCCAATGATCCGCAGTACCCTGTCCGTTGTTTCCGCCGCGCTGCTGGCCCTCGCGGCCGTGGCGCCCACGACCGCATCCGCCCAGCAGATGGCCGCCGCGCCGCCCGCGACGCGCACGGAGGTGCTGGACCGCGGGGCCATGGACCCCGCGCTGTCGCCGGACGGCGAGCGCATCGCGGTGAGCATCCTGGGCCGGCTGTGGCTCGTCCCCGTCGCGGGCGGGGACGCGGTGCAGCTGACGAGCGGCGCGGGATGGGACGCGAGGCCGGCGTGGTCCCCGGACGGGCGGTTCATCGCCTACGCGCACTCCACGCCCAGCAGCACCGTGCTCATGGAGTTGAACCTGGCCACGGGTGCGTCGCGGGTGGTGCAGACCATCGAGGGGAACCTGGGGCAGATCGCGTATCACCCCGCCGGCGCGGACCTGTTCTACGTGCTCATGCGCGGCCAGTACGACGCGCACCTGTGGCGCCTGCCCCGCGCCGGCGGCGAGGCGCGCCAGCTCACGCACACGCAGAACTGGCACGAGTGGTCGTTCGCGCTCTCGCCCCGTGGGGACACGGCGTTCGTGGAGAGCGGACGCTACGGCGGCGCGGACCTGTACCTGGTGGCGCTGGACTCGCTGCGCTCCACGCGGCTCACGGAAACGCCCCGCCGCAACGAGTTCTCCGTGGGGTGGAGCCGCGACGGGCGCACGCGGGTGTGGGTCGCGGGGCAAAACGGCACGGACACGGTGATGGCACAGACGGTCGGCGGGGCGCCGCGCCCCGTGCACGCCAGCGCCTACGGGCAAAAGCAGCTCACGGTGGATGCGTCCGGCCGCTTCGCCGTGCTGGCGGACGCGCGGCGGCTGTACCGGGTGGACCTGGCGGGCGGGGGGACGACGCCCATCCCCTTCCGCGCGGCGCTTCCCCTCCCCGGCCGCTCGGCGGGCGACCTGGCCATCACTCATGCGCGGGTGTGGACCGGGACGGACGGTGACCGGGTGATGGAGGACGCCACGGTGGAGGTGCGCGGCGGGCGCATCGTCCGCGTGCACCGCGGCGCACCGGAGGCGGGGCTGCCGGTGCTGGACGCGGCCGGAAAGACGCTCATCCCGGGGCTGGTGGACAACCACGCGCACTACTGGTTTCCCTTCCAGGGCGAGCGGCTGGTGGCCCGCGGCATCACGTCCGTGCGCGATCCCGGCGCGCCCATCAGCACCAGCATGAACTTCAAGGACGCCAATCGGCTGGGCGTGGTGCTGGGGCCCACCATCTACACGGCCGGTCCCCTCATCGACGGGCCGGGCGGATACCATCCCATGGTGGACGTGGCCATCGAGGACCCGGCGGCGGCCCCGGCGCTGGTGCAGGCGCTCAAGGCGCAGGGGGTGGACCTGCTCAAGCTGTACTTCCTGCTGGACCCGGACGTCGCGCGCGCCATCCTGGCGGAATCTGAGCGGCAGGGGCTCCCCGTGACGGGGCACATCGGCGTGCGGACGAGCCTGCGCGAGGCGGTGGAGGCGGGCATCGAGGGGTTCAGCCACATCCGCGTATGGCGCGACTTCCTGCCCCTGGAGATGCAGCCGCAGGGCGAGGACGAGACGCTGGACAGCGGCCGCAACCCCGTCGCGCGGATGCAGGCGGACTGGTCCGGGATCGATCCTGACGGCCCCGGCGTGGGCGAGCTGCTGCGGCTGATGGCGGCGCGGGGCACGGCCCTGGATCCCACGCTCATCGTGCAGCGCATCAGCGAGCGCGACCGGGCGCGGTTCAGCCTGGGGGACTATGCGCGCGCGACGGATTCGTACCGGCGGATGAGCCGCTTCGTGCGGCGAGCGCACGAGAGCGGCGTTATGCTGCTGGCCGGGACGGACGGCGGCAGCTTGAACGACGAGATGGAGGCGTATGCGGCGGCCGGCATCCCCACCGTCGATATCCTGCGCGCGGCCACGGTGAACGGTGCCACCTGGCTGGGCAAGGCGGGCGACTTCGGCACCATCCAGCCGGGGCGCCGGGGCGACTTCGTGCTGCTGGACGGCGATCCCCTGCGCGACATCCGCGACGCGCGCAAGGTCAGCGCGGTGATCATGGAGGGGCGCGTCGTCGTCCAGAACTGATCACCGACGGGGCTCACGCGGAGGACGCGGAGAACTCGGGAAACGGCAACGGATTAGCCTCACCCACAGGGAACAGAGGGAACAGAGGAGAAAAGCCGGATCCGTTCCTCTGCTGACTCTGCGGACTCTGTGTGGGATTGTCTTTTCCTGGATGGCACGGGACCGGCGTGAGCGGCGGGGATGGGAAAGAAACTCGTAAAGATCGCGACCAAGCTGGGCGTGGACCGCATCCAGCGGCACATCTTTCTGTGCGCGGACCCCACCAAGGCCAAGTGCTGCGATCGCCAGGAAAGCCTGGAATCCTGGGACTACCTGAAGGGGCGGCTCAAGGTGCTGGGGCTCGCCGGCAAGGGCGGCGTCTTCCGCACCAAGGCCAACTGCCTGCAGCTCTGCGAGCGCGGTCCCGTGGCCGTCGTCTACCCGGAAGGGGCGTGGTACCACTCGTGTACGCCGGAGGTGCTGGAGCGCATCATCCAGGAGCACCTGGTGGAGGGGCGCGTGGTAAAGGACAACCTCATCCTCCAGCATCCGCTCCCTGCGCCCACGCCCTACGATCGCGACGGGGACGACGAGGACGACGGCTGATTGGGGCGTCCGTGCACGGTGGCGGGTTTCCGCCGGACGCCCCCACCCGCTCGTCGCCTCGCGACCTCCCCCAATAACCCCTGGGGGAGGTTGTTTTCGTTTACATCCAGGCGTCCCCCACCCCCCGGCCCCTTCCCCCGGTAAACTGCGCCGGGAGAGGGGGGAGACCTTCAGTCGCGACGCGACTTTCCCTGCTCAGCGACGACTGTCATT
>DATING010000065.1:0-12201 GCA_035474555.1 Longimicrobium sp.
GCTCCTGGGCCCGTCCTCTCCCGGTCCCACCTTCTCTCCCCCCGAACCGCGCCCCGCCCCCTCTCGTTCACTCCGCCTCGCCCCCCGGCAGAAACGGCGCGAGACGCTCGCGGAGCACGCGGAGCGCCTTGCCCATCTGCGCCTCCACCGTCTTCACGGAGATCCCCAGCGCCGTCGCGATCTCCGCGTAGCGCAGCCCCTGCCCGCGGCTCAGCTCGAACACCTCGCGGCAGCGCTCCGGCAGCGACTGCACCGCTTCGCGCACGGCCGCATCCAACTCGTCCTCCACCAGGTTGGCGGGCGCGTCCGGCAGCGTGACCGTCTCGCCCGCGGCGCGCGGGGCCGTGCGCACCTTCATCCGCTCGTGGCGCACGTGGTTGAGCGCGCGGTTGCGGGCCGCGCGCACCAGGTACGCGCGCAGCGACTCGTCCACCGTGAGCGTGTCGTGGCGGCGCCACAGCTCCAGCATCACGTCCTGCCCCAGCTCCTCCGCCACGGCGCGCTCCCCCACGATGCGCTCCGCCACGCCCACCAGCGTCGCGTAGTGCGCGCGGAAGACGGCGTCGAAGGCGTCGCGGTCGCCCTGGCGCAGGCGGTCGAGGAGCGCGCGGTCGGTCACGGGTGCGGATCGGGCGTGAAAACGGGCCGGGGGTGGAACGGGTCCCCGGCCGCGGGGTTGCAAGGAATGCGCAACCTAACCGGGCGGCGGAGACGGCAGCAATCCGGCCAGGGGCGCGGCACCGTAGGGGGAGCGGGCCGCTGGCGTGTCTCAAGGAGCATGGACAAGCGACACGTGGTACCCGGAACGGGCGGCGAAGACGAGCACTGGGAGGCGCTGGCCCGCTTTCTCGCGGGGGAAAGCCCGCCCGCGGAAGCGGACGCCGTGCGCGCCTGGCTGGCCGAGCGCCCCGAGCGTGCGGCCCGGCTGGCGGCGCTGGATCGCGCCATGGACCACGGCGCCGCGCCCGCGGGCCTGGACGTGGAGGCGGCGCTCGCCCGCGTGCACCGGCGGATGGATTCCGCCGCGACGCCCGTCACCCCGCTGCGCCGCCCCGCGCCGCCCTCCGTGGCCGCTCCCCGCTGGCGCACGCCCGTCCTGCGCCTGGCGGCGATGGTGGTGCTCCTGCTCGGCGCCCTGTTCGCGTGGCAGGCGCTGCGCGGCGGAGATCCGCGCAACGCGGTGCGGACGTACGTTTCGGGGGTGGGCCAGCGCGATTCTGTCAGACTTTCGGATGGTACGCGCGTTCTGCTTGGGCCCGGCAGCCGCTTGACGCTGGCGGCGGGGTACGGCGGCCGGACGCGCGAGGTGGAATTGCGCGGCGAAGCGCTGTTCGACGTGCCGCACGACGACGCCCGTCCCTTCACCGTCCACGCGGGCGGGGCGCACGTGCGCGACATCGGCACCACGTTCTCGGTAGAGGCGGATTCCGGCGGCGGCGTGCGGGTGGTCGTCACGGACGGCGCCGTGGCCCTCCGCGCGGGCGCGGACGCGGGCGGGGACGAGATGGTGCTGCGGCAGGGCGAGCGCGGCGTGCTGCCGGAGGGCGGCACGCGGGCGCAGCGGGCGGCGGCCACGGCCGATGACCTGGCGTGGACGCGCGGTGAGCTCGTCTTTCGCGACGCCTCCATCACGGACGTGGCGGCGGAGGTCCGGCGCTGGTTCGGCGTGGAGCTCCGTGCCGGGGACGCGGCGGTGGCGGGCCGCCGGCTGACGGCTTCCTTTCAGGGAGAGGATCGGGACCAGGTGCTGCAGGTGATCGCCCTCGCGCTCGGCGCGGAGATGACGGTGCGCGGCGACACGGCCGTGCTGAACGCCGCACCCCCCGGGGCCGCGCGGTGACACGCCCCCGCGGTCCGCGGCTGGGGCACGCGCTCGCGTGCGCCCTGGGGCTGGCGCTCGCCGCGCCGGCCGCCGCGCACGCGCAGGATCGCTGCACCGCGCCGCCGGCCGCATCCGCCGCGCGCCGCTGGCCCGCCCCGCTGGACCGCACCCTCGCCTTTCACGCCCGCGACCTGTCCCTGCGCGACGCGCTGGACCGCCTGTCCGCCACTACCCACATCCGCATCTCCTACAGCGCCGAGCTGCTCCCCCTGGAGCGCCGCGTCTGCCTGGCGCCCGGCGCGCGCACGGTGGGCGACGCGCTGGCGGAGCTGCTGCGCGACACCCCCGTGGAGCCCGTGGTGGCCAGCGCGGACCACGTGGTGCTGGCCCTGCGCCGCGCCCGCCAGGCATCCGCGGAGGAGGACGAGGCGCCGGACGAGCTGGGGCACACCGTCGCGCTGGACCGCATCGTCGTCACGGGGAGCGCGGGGGGCGGGCCGCGGAGCGCGCTGCCGTTCGCGCTGGACGTCATCGACCACGCGCAGATGGAGCGCGAGGGCACGTCGCCGCTCTCCCGCTTTCTCACCACCTCCACGGCGGGTCCCTGGGGATGGGAGCAGTCGCCCTCCACCCTGCTGGCCCGCTACGGCAGCATCCGCGGCGCCAGCTCGTTCGCGGCCAGCTCGCCCAAGGTGTTCATCGACGGCATCGAGGTCGCCAATCCCCTGCTGGCCACGCAGATCGCGCCCGAGGCCATCGAGCGCATCGAGGTCATCCGCGGTCCGCAGGGCGCCGCATTGTACGGGACGGATGCCATCAGCGGCGTGGTGAACATCGTCACCCGCCACGAGGGCACGGACAACGGCACCCCCCGCCTGCGCGTCCGTACGGGGCTGGGGATGGCGAACAGCGACTTCGCGGCGGGGAGGGCCGTGGCGCAGGAGCACGCCGTCTCCCTCCGCGCCGGGACCGCCGTGCAGTCCGCGGGGGTGGACGTGGGCGTGGGCGGCGTGGGCGAGTACGTGCCCGGGGGCGGAAGCCGCTACCTGCTGGCCAGCGGCAACGCGCGGCGGGTGGGGGCGCGCAGCGTGCTCACGGGCACGGCGCGCTTTTTCGCGGCGGGCGCGGGCCCGGCGGAGAACCCCCTGCTGCGCGACGTTCCCGCCTCGGTGGATTCCGCCGGGCGGCAGGGGATGCGGCAGTACACGCTGGGCGGATCGCTGCGCCTTACGCCGGATGCCGTGTGGACGCACACCCTGATCGCGGGGATCGACGGCGACCGCGTGTCCGGGCCGATGGATGCCTACGCGCCCGTCCCCGCGGCGGTGGACGGTCGGATGGACGGGACGGAGGGCGGCGCGGACCGCGTGACGCTGCGCTGGAGCAGCGTGGCGCGCCTGTACGACGGCGCGCGGGCGGACTTCGCGGCCACGCTGGCGGCGGAGCACTCCACCCTGCGCGAGCAGGCCGGCATCGACCCGTATTCGGCGCCCACGGGCACGGATCCGTACGTGCTGTGGACGCGCAGCACGGGCGTGGTGGCGCAGGCCAACGCCACGCTGGACGACCGGCTGCACCTGACGGCCGGCGTGCGGGTGGAACGCAACGGCGGGCTGCCCCTCGCGTCGCGCGACGCGTTCCTGCCGGTGCTGGGGGCCGCCTGGGTCACCCCGCTGGGGGCGGACGCCACCCTCAAGCTGCGTGCGGCGTTCGGGCGCGGCATCCGCCCCCTGCGCTCGCCGGGCGGCGGGCACGCATGGGGCGGCGCGTCCATGCAGCGGCGGGCGTATCCGCTGGCGCCGGAGGAGCAGGAGGGCGTGGAAGGTGGATTCGACCTGGCCGTGGGGCGCTTTCTGCAGCTGCAGGTGACGGCGTTCGACCAGCTCGCCTCGGGATTGATCCAGCAGGTGGGGCTGCCGGCCGGCCAGGGCGGCGTGCACCCGGGGATCCGGCTGCAGAACCTGGGGCAGATCACCAACCGCGGGTGGGAGGTGCAGGGCTCCGCGCTCCTGGGCCGCGTGTCGGTGGACGGCGCGTTCTCGCGCGTGGACAGCCGCGTGCGCAACGTGGCGCCCACCTACTCGGGCGACCTGCAGCGCGGCGACCGGATGCTGGAGGTGCCCGCGCGCACGCTCACGCTGACGGGCGCGTACGCCGGCGACGGCTGGTCCGCCTCGCTGACGGGCTACCGCGCGTTCGACTGGATGGGCTACGACCGCCTGGCCCTGGCGCGTGCCGCGGCCGCCGGCGTGGACACGGGCGCGGGGCTGCGCGGCTACTGGCGCGCGTACTCCGGCGTGACGCACGTGAACGCCGCCGCCATGGTGGACGTGCCCGGCGGCCTGGTGCTGGTGCTCGCGGGCGAGAACCTGCTGGACCACCAGCGCGGCGAGCCCGACAACGCCACCGTGGTCCCCGGCCGCACCCTCACGCTGGGCCTGCGCGCCGCGTTCTGAGCCCCGCGGTTCACGGTGGATAAAAACGCCCCGGCGTTGTTTTCCTGAGGGAGGCGCCGCCGATCCCCTCCCGTGCGCAGAACCGTGGCGCCGACCGAAAGATCTGCTCTCCCGTGATCGACCCCTGCGCGCCGTGGCTCCGCCCGTGATCTGCCTCCTTCTCCCATCGCCGAAGCACGCCAAGGCCCCCCGTTAGGTGAAGCACACCTGTCGCGGGCTTGGGTCCCTGCGCGTGGCCAATCGTCAGAACGGGTTGGTAGATCCTTCGGTCGGCGCCAAAGTCCGAGCAAGGGAATAGAACCGGGCGGCGCCTCCCTCAGGAAAACAAGCGCGTGGTGGTTTTCCGATGGAAAGAAAAAGAAAGCGCGCCCGCCGAACTCGGCGGGCGCGCTCTGTCGTTCGGGATGCTGCCGGCGCGTCAGCGGAGCGCGGCGCCCAGACTGGGCTGGCCGGCCGCGGCGGCCGCGGGGACCGTCATGATCGGCGGCACGGCGTAGCGGGCGATGCGCACCGGGGCCGTGGGCGCGCGGGTGATGGCGGCCTGCTCCACCACCGCCGGGTCGGTGCCCAGCGTGCGCAGCTCCTCGCGGACGCGCGCCGTGTAGCGGCCGGCGGCGCGGGCGTACACGTCGGGGTGCAGCGTCACCGAGTCCGCCGCCACCTCCGCCAGCCGGTACTCGATGCGCACCCGCACCCGTCCCGACAGGCGCATCTCGCGCGTGCGGCGGGGGTTGTCGATCAGCCCCTGCAGCGTCTCGTCGCTCACGGGGGCGCCGTCCGCGCGCAGCACCAGGCGGGCCAGCTCCATCACGTCCGCGTTGCGCATGCGGATGCAGCCGTGCGAGGCCGGGCGTCCCAGGTGCCGCTCGTTGCGGGCCGGCGTGCCGTGCACGTAGTAGTCCTGGAACAGGTGCATCTTCACGCGTCCCATGGGGTTGTTGGGCCCCGGGGCCGCCGGCCGCTCGTCGCGCGCCCAGTCGCTCTCCGGCGGCGTCCACGACGGGTTCCACACCATCCGCTGAATGCCCGCCGAGCCCGTGGGCGTGGCATGGCGCGCGGTGCCCACCGAGACGGGGTACGAGCGAACCTCCACCCCGCCCTCCAGCACCACCAGGCGGCCGGCGGGGATGTTGACGACGATCTCCATGGGCGCCTGCGCCCGCGCGGGGGCGGCGGCGACGGTAGCGGACAGGACAAGCAGCGCGCGAGCCACCTGACGTATCGAGGACATTCTTCGGTCTCGGTTCGATGTTGCGGAGGGCGCCCGGCCGGGACCCGCCCGGCACCGCCCGATCCGCTGCGCCGGGAAACGCATCTCCCGGCGTGGCAGTGGATTACGAGGATCGCCCGCGGCATGTTTCACCGGGTTCTCCTCCCCCCGCCTCGTGAGGAGAAAGATGCCGTCCGCCCGCCGCCGGGGCATGGTGCGGATGACCCATGCCGCGCATCCGGCCCTGGACGACGCAGAACGGCCCGGGAGACGATCGCCGTCTCCCGGGCCGCTTTGCGTCCATCAGACCTGCCGCCGGTCAGGTGCCGGACTTGGACTTCGACTTCTCGTTGTCCGAGCCGCCCTTGTCATCGCCGCCGGAGCCGGAGCCGGAACCGCTGCCGGCAACGACGCTGATGGGGATGGGATTGGGGATGGCAACCTCCACCCGCTCGCGCCGGTTGGAGCGCGCCTGCTCGTAGAACGACTCTTCGCGGCGCGCGCCGCCGGCTTCCATCACCATGCGCGCCAGCTCCACCACCACGTCGTTGGCGATGCGGATGGAGCCGTGCGACTCGGCCTTGCCCAGCGACTCGGGCTCGTTGGTGCCGTGGATGCTGCGCGGCGCATCGTACACCAGCTGCGCCACGCCCAGCGGGTTCTCGGGGTCGCCGGGCTCCTTGACCTCTTCGTCCTTGGCCCACTCCTCTTCCTTGGGCGGCGTCCAGCGCGGATTGAACACCACCTGGTTGATGGTCCACTCGCCCGTGCGCGTGGGCCACTCGCTCGTCCCCACGGCCACGGGGTGCGTGGCGATGCGCTGATCGTTGCGGTACACGTACAGCTCGCGCTCGGCCACGTTCACCTCCAGCCGCAGGTCCGGCGGCGGCGGGGCCGGGGTGGGCGCGGGCTGCGCCGGCTGGGCGGGCTGCTGCGCCGTGCCGCCGGGCTGCGTCTGCACGGTGGTCTGCTGCCCCGCCGCTCCCTGCCCGCCCTCGTCGTCGCCGTCCTTGACCACGCAGCCGCCCAGCCCCAGCAGGGCCGCGCCGCACGCCACCAGCATCGTTCGCCTCAAATCGATCATCCCCAAACTCCTGTTGTGGTTGCGCGGGCCCCGTAGCAAGGTGCGTGCGCAAAGTTTCGACGGGTTCGGCGGATGAACGACGGGTGCGGCGGACGGTGCCCGCCAGCGTGCCGCACCTCCTGCCCGCCCCATGCGCCGATCATCAGCCTTGCCCGCCGAAGGGCATCCGCTTACCATGGGCAAAAGGTATTTGGAGACAGAAAAAACCGCACAGAGGATGCGCCCGGCCCGGGAGCTGTCCGGGCCTGTGACGGTGTTTTGAGGGCGGCAGATCCGCCGCCTGGTTCCCCCTGTCCGGCGTTCGCCCCGGGCGGAGAGGGGAAGCATACCGTGCCCCCGGGGCGAGGGAGGCTGGCCGTATGAGGATCCGCACTCGTTCTCTTTCAGCCGTCGCGTTTCTGGCGCTGGCGCTCGCCGCCTGTTCCGACACGCCCACCTCGCCCTCCGCCGCGCCCGCGGATCCCGCCGGTGCGGCGGGGCTGCGCGCCGTGGTCCCCGACCGGTACGTGGTCGTGTTCAAGGACCAGGTGGCGGACGCGCCGGGGCTGGCGCGCCAGCTGGCCCGGGAGCACGGGGGCACCGTGCACCACACCTACCGGCGCGCCCTCAAGGGCTTCGCGGCCACGCTGCCGCCGGCCGCCGTGCAGGCGCTGCGGCGCAACCCCAACGTGGCGTACGTGGAGCCGGACGGCCGCGCGCAGGCGGTGCAGGTGGGCAGCTGGGGGCTGGACCGCATCGACCAGCGCGACCTGCCCCTGGACGGCGTCTACAACTACACGGCCACGGGCTCCGGCGTGACCGTGTACGTGATCGACACGGGGATCGAGACGGGGCACGGGGAGTTCGGCGGGCGCGCGTGGGGCGGCTTCGACGCGTTCGGCGGCACGGGCGAGGACTGCAACGGGCACGGCACGCACGTGGCCGGCACGGCCGGCGGCGCCAGCTACGGCGTGGCGAAGTCGGTGGGGCTGGTGGCCGTGCGCGTGCTGGACTGCTGGGGCTACGGCAACTGGTCGGACATCATCGCCGGCATCGACTGGGTGGCGTGGAACCACAGCACGCCGGCGGTGGCCAACCTGTCGCTGCGCGGCTGGGGCTACACGCCCGTGGACGATGCCATCCGCAACCTGGTGGCATCCGGCGTGACGGTGGTGGTGGCCGCCGGCAACGACATCGACGACGCCTGCAACTACTCGCCCGCGCGCGTGTCCGAGGCCATCACCGTGGCGGCGACGAACTCGGGCGACCAGCAGGCCTGGTTCAGCAACTACGGCAGCTGCGTGGACCTGTACGCGCCGGGCGAGGCCATCACCTCGGCGTGGCTCTCCGGCGGAACGAACACCATCGACGGCACGTCCATGGCCGCGCCGCACGTGGCGGGCGCCGCGGCGCTGTACCTGGAGGGGAACCCGTGGGCGGCGCCGGGCGCGGTAACGGGCACCATCCTGGGCAACGCCACGCCCAACCGCGTCTCCGGCGCCACCTGGCCCACGCCCAACCTGCTGCTGTACACGGGCGGCGGCGGGGGCGGCGGACGGGTGTCGCTGGCGCGTACGTACAACCCCAACAACGGGGACCACATGTACGGGTACGACCCCAGCGAGGGATGGCAGTACGGCTACTACGCGGAGTACGCGGCGTACTTCTACCTTCAGCAGGCCGGGGACGGCAACCATGTGCCGCTGTACCGCTGCTGGTCGTCGTGGGTGCCGGGCACGGGCGACCACTTCCTCTCCACCGACTCCGGCTGCGAGGGGAGCACATACGAGGGCGTGATGGGATACATCGCCACGAGCCAGCTTCCCGGCACGGTGCCGCTGTACCGGCTGTACAACGGCAGCTACCAGGACACCTTCTACACGACGGACTGGAACGAGGCGGACTACGCGGCCAACTACTACGGCTACGTTCACCAGGGCGTGGTGGGATACGTGTACCTGACGCCCTGAACGGCCGCGACCGGTCGATGGGTGCATGAACGGAGTTCCCGCGCGGCATCATCCCGGGTCCCATGATTCCGCGTGCATCCACCCATCGTGTTCCACGCAGGAGGCGCGGAGAACGGAAGCGAGGACGCGGAGGCTCCGCCGGGTTTCCTCTGCGTCCTCGTCTGCACCGGGAACCCGGCGTCCACACGCGAGATCCTGCACCCCGTGGAGAACACGAGGGCGCCTCCCTCGAAATCATACCGGATGTTCGAGTTGCCGGTGTTCGAGTTGATTGTGCACTCCGGATTCCAGGGATGGCCTCACGCGGAGGGCGCGGAGTCAGCCGCGGTAACCCGCAGGGCCTTCGCGAGTGGTTTCAATCAACAACGAGGACGGGGCGCCTCCGTGTGGAGGCGCCCCGTCGTGCGGTCCGCGGAGGATGCGGGCGGCTACTGCGCCCAGGTGACGCCGCCGGACACGGGCGCGGGGGCCGGACGGTTGCTCAGGGTCCCATCGCCCAGCTGTCCCTGCGCGTTGTAGCCCCAGCAGCGCGCCTCGCCGGACTGCGTCACGCCGCAGGTGTGGTATTCGCCGCCGTCCAGGGAGCCCCACAGGCCGCCGCCGCTGATGGCGGCGGGCACGTCGCTGTCGGCCGTCGTCCCGTCGCCGATCTCACCCGTGTTGTTGTGCCCCCAGCAGTAGCCGGCGCTCCCCGTGGTCACGCCGCACGCCGTGGCGCGGCCGGCGGTGATCCGCAGCCACTCCAGCCCGCCGGAGACGGGGGAGGGCGTGGTGGATGCCCCGTCCGCGCCGTTGCCCAGCTGGTCGCTGGAATCCGAGCCCCAGCACAGCGCCACGCCGCGCGAGGTGACGCCGCAGCTGAAGCCCTCGCCCGCGCTTACGTGCCGCCACGAGTGGCCGCCTGCCACCAGCACGGGACGGGCGCTGGGCGTGCCCGCGCCGCCGCCCAGCTCGCCGTCCGCGTCGTCGCCCCAGCAGAAGGCCGCGCCGCCGCGCGTGACGCCGCAGCTGTGGTCCGCCCCCGCATCCACCGTGGCCCACTTGCGCCCGCCCAGCACCTGCACCGGCGTGTCGACCGTGGTGGAATCGCCCCCACCCGCCTGTCCGGCGGTGCCGTCGCCCCAGCAGTACGCGTCCATGGTGGTGGTCACGCCGCACGTGTGCCCCGCGCCCGCGTCGATCATCAGCCACTCGTGCCCGCCGTCCACCAGCACGGGCGTAAAGGCGTCCGTGGGGTCGGCGTTGCCCAGCTGGCCCGTCTGGTTGTCGCCCCAGCAGTAGGCCGCGTTCTCCGTGGTGATGCCGCACGAGTGGTACGTGCCCGCCGTGAGCGTGCGCCAGAAGTGGCCGCCGCCCACGACCACGGGCACGCTGTCCGCCGCGGTGCTGCCCATCTGCCCATCGTCGTTGGTGCCCCAGCAGTACGCCTGGCCCGTGGTGCCGATGCCGCAGCTGTGGTAGCCGCCCACGGCCAGCGTGCGCGGGTCCAGGTCGATGGCCGTCAGCGCGCCCTCGTCCGGCACGGGCGCGGAGACGTAGACGGTAAAGCGAAAGCGCGACACGGTGTTGGAATGCGTGAACTGCCACTCCTTGGCCTCGCTCTCCACCTCCGTGCCCAGCAGGGCGACGTAGCGGTGATACGGCTGATTGGCGCCCATGAACATGGCCGTGCCGTCCGGGTTGGCGACCTCCACGTCACCCGTGCCCACGGTGGCCGTGGGTCCGGAGGCGAAGAACACCCGGATGCCGGCCGGCTCCGTCGTCACCTCGTTCACCGTGCCGATGGGCTGCCCCAGCAGGTTCTGCACGCTCACGTCCACGCTGAACGTGCTGGTGCCGTCGTAGCTGGCGCCGCTGCTGATCAGCCGCACGGTCACACCCTGCCAGCCCAGCACCAGGTCCGCGCTCGCGCCCCCGGGCAATGCCGGCGCGGCGGGTGCGCACTGCACCGTTCTGCCCCGCACGTCCGCCGTGCAGTCCAGCTGCGCGAGCACCGGCGTATCCACCGGCTCCGGACCCGGCGGCGCGACGAAGGCCCCGTCGGCGCAAGCGGCCAGGACGGGGAGGAGGACGAAGGACAGCGTGCGGGCGAACGTCGGCGAGCGGCGCATGGGGGGTTCCGGGATGGGAGCGAGAAAGGCAGAACGACCGGCGAAGAGGCCCGGCGGACCGGGTGCAGGCGCCTACAGTAATCGGGCAAACGCTTGCGGTCAATGAAGATGATGTGCAGTCCGCGTTTGTCCCGCCGCCCGCCACCGCTTTCCGCGCCGGTGCGGGTGGGCGGAGCGAGCGCAGCGCCGCGCGGGTGCCGGGTTTGCAGACGGGTCCGGCGGCGCGGGTCTCAGGGGATGAAAATCCGTCCCAGGCTGCTACCATCACGCGTCGAAGCGGAATCTGGCGTTCGGAGGCGCCGGTGCGTATACTCCGTACAGTTGCGCACTTCTTGAGCGGAAATGAACGTCAAACCCAAACAGTTTCGCGCGGGGCGCGGCATAGAGCGCCCGACCTGGCTGCCGGAGCCCCGGCCTTCGCACCTCGTGCTGGACGAGGTGGGCGGCCCCGCGGGCTACGTGCTATGGCTGCTGCTGAACGACTGCGGCTTGTGGATCGCGGCGGAGCCGCGGGCCGCGCTTTTTGCGCCTGGCGGCCGCGAGTGGGCGCAGGACGCGTGGCCGGCGGAGCTGGTGGACGCGTTCTCCATCCTCCGCGCCGCCTCCGCCGCCCCCGAGCTGGCCCGCGCCCCGGACCTGGCCGCGGCGGCCGCGTCCGCGTGGGAGTGGGCGGAGCGGCAGGGCCACCTGGAGACGGCCGTGCAGTTCGCCGAGCTGGCCGCGCGCCTGGAGCCCGAAAGCTCCGCGCGCGCCGGGACCGCCGGCCGCCTGTGCCGCCGGCGCGGCGGCCTGCACGCGCGGGCCGCCTGCTGGTTCCAGCGCGCCTCGCGGCTCGCCCGGCTGCAGGGAGACGAGATCGCGTTCGCGACCGCGCGGCTGGGCTGGGGAATGCTGGAGTTCAACCACGGCAACTTCCTGCACGCGGAAGCGCACTTCACCAAGGGCTACCGCTCCGCCATGCGCGTTGGGCGGCGGAGCCTCGCGGGATCGGCGAAGCACAACGTGATGGCGGTGTACATCGCATCCGAGCGGTACACGGAAGCGCGCGTGCATGCATGGGACGCGGTGCGGATGTACGCGGCGCATCATCCCGCCTTGCCGCGGCTGGCCCACGACGTGGCATTCATGCTTTCGGGCGAGGGCTACTCCGCGAGCGCCCTTCCCATCTTCGAAAAGACGCTGGGCTTCTTTACGGGGGGCGTCGAACGGATGTCGGTGCTCGCCAGCCTGGCGAGGGCCGCCGCCGTCGCGCGGGACCGGCTGCGGTTCGAGCGGGCCGCCGTGGAGGCCTGCGCGATGACGGAGTGTACGCCCGGAGGCGAGAGCGTGCTGTACCAGCTCGCCGAGGGAGCGCGGTGCTTCGAGCAATGGGATCGGGCGGGTGCCTGGGCAGACCGCGCGCTCGAGCTTGCGACGGCGAACGGAAACAAGTCCGTGGTCCGCCTTGCGGGTGACCTGCTCGCCGCGTTGTCGGCCAGGGAGATGGCCCCGGCGGGCGAGATCCCCGAGTCCGGCGGCCCGGTGGACCAGCTCGTGGACCTGGTGCTGCGGCGGTTGAAGAAGCACACC
>DATING010000066.1:0-7171 GCA_035474555.1 Longimicrobium sp.
CGCGGGCGTACGGTTGATGCTGGACGTGCAGATGATGTCCAACCCGGAGCTGGGGCGCTACCGCAGGGTCGTGGAGGAGTGGGCCCGGGAGCTGTTCGAATCGCGGGAAGCCACGGATGCATACGCGCGGATGTACGCGGAGCGGTTCACCGAGGGGGAGCTGCGGGACCTGGTCGCGTTTTACGAGTCGCCCACGGGGCGCAGGCTCTCGGCCGAGCAGCCGGGGATGATCCAGGCGAGCGAGCAGATCGGCCGGGTGCTGGCCGCGAACGGGCAGCCCGACCTGATGGCGCGGCTGCAAAAGGCGATGGAGGACTCGCCCCCCACGGTGCCCAACAAGAGCAACTGAGCCGCAGCTCCCGCCGGATGGCGGCGGCCCACGCCCGGACGCGCGGATCGGCGCGGAATGGGCTATGATGATGGAGAACGCAAGGCCGGCACGGAAGCCGGCGGCTGACATCCATCCCATCCTGGCGTACGGCGATGCAGATCCTGGAGGACGTGCGGTTTTTCGGCTGGCTGCAGCAGCGCGGCATCATCGCGGACCCGGAGCGCGGCACGGGTGACCGGCTGACGTTCGCGGAGGGCGGCACGCACGAGCGGCGGTGGCTGCCCGGCGGCATCGTATCGGACGTGCCGGACTTCGCGTGGGCGCTGCTGAACGCCGCCATGCAGGGCGGGCCGTGGTGGGTGTGGCGGCGGGGCGGGGGACCGTGGATGGACGAGTTCGGCCAGGAGGGCGGGCTGCGCAACGCGTCGCTGGACCGGCTGCTGTCCGCGCTGGGCTACGGCGGCGGCAGCGGCGCCCTGCGGCTGGGTGTCAAGGAGCTGCCGGACCTGTGGCTGATCGTGAATGCGTTCTACGTGTACGGGTGGAGCGTGGGCGAGGACCTGTACGTGATCCCGGACGACTGCTCGTGCGTGCTGCTGTTCTCGCACGAGGGCTACGTGGAGGGCCGCTTTCCCTCCGCCGAACGTGCGGACGAGTTCGCCGCCGCGCTGCCCCCCGTCGCGCGTCCGGCGAAGGGATAGGCGGGCGGGTCGAGCGGTACGGAGGGCGTGTGGCGAGGTACGGATCACGCCGGGGCATGGCAGGGAGTGTGGGGGATCAGCCCCGAGCCGAGCGAATGAATTCGCCGCAACGAACACACGAAGTCCGCCTGCGCGGACTGTCCGTCACGGGCGCGTGCCACGCCGGCACGGAGTCCGGTGCAGACAAGCACCTCCCCCAGGATTGGGGGAGGTCGCGAGGCGACGAGCGGGTGGGGGCGCTCGCCGGGACTCCGCCTCCGTGCAGGGATCGTCCTTCTGCCCCTCTCCCGGCGCGATCCGCCGTTCGCCGCAGGGTCCATCCGCCCCTTGCTGAATGACGCTCACCGGGCGCAGAATGTGCACGCGGCGCCCGGGAACGGGTCCGCGGCGGGGAACGTGGCGTTCGACCGGGGCCTTTGGTTGACAGAACGCCGCTTTCCCAGTACTTTTCTGGTTTATGTTGAAAGTCAGCCTAACCGCGCTCGACCGCGGAGAAGTGTTCGTCCGGGAGCAGATCGCCCCGGACGACGAGATGTGGCAGGACGCGGATCTGACGCTCGCTGCACCGCTGGACGTGGACCTGACCGCCCGCTCCGTGGGAGAAGGGGTCTTTCTGCGCGGCCGGCTCCGCACCACGGTGCGGCTTGCCTGCCGTCGCTGTCTTACGTCCGTGGAGCAGGAGATCGACGATGTCGTCGACCTGCTCTTCGAGCCCCTGGGGCCCGAGGATGAAGAAGCCGAGGGAGAGGTTTATCCCCTCCCGGAAAAAGGCGACGTGCTGGACCTGCGCGAGGCCGTGCGGGAGCAGGTGCTGCTGCGGGCTCCGCAGTTCGGCCTGTGCAGCGAAGCCTGCAAGGGGCTGTGCCCGCAGTGCGGCACGGACCTGAACACGGGCGAGTGCGACTGCGTTCCCGAGCAGCCGGCGACCCCCTGGGACGCGCTCAAGAACGTCAAGTTCGACTAGACCACCACGCTACGATAAGCATAGAGGGGGCTCCGATGGCCGTACCGAAGAGACGTCAGTCCAAGCAGCGCCAGCGCAAGCGCCGCACGCACGTGAAGGCGGCGATGCCGTCGTTCAACGCGTGCCCGCAGTGCGGCGATCCCAAGATCCAGCACAGCGTCTGCCCGAATTGCGGGTATTACCGCAAGGAGCAGCGCATCGAAGTTTCCGAGTTCTAAGCCCACCCGGCTACCGAACTCGGAACAGATGCGGATCGCGCTGGACGCGATGGGCTCCGACCGTGCCCCGGCCGTCGAGGTCGAGGGGGCGGTCGGAGCTTTGCTTGACCAGGACTCGGACGTTCGCGTCGTCCTGGTCGGCGACAGGGACAGGATCGAGGCCGAGCTGGCGCGTTTTCCCGACGCGCCCCGCGACCGGCTGGAGATTCACCATGCCAGCGAAGTGATCGAGATGGGCGAGGCCCCGGCGACGGCCATCCGTCGCAAGCGGGACTCGTCCATCGTCGTTGGCGTGAACCTGCTCAAGGCGGGCGAGGTGGACGCCTTCATCAGCGCCGGCAGCACGGGCGCGGTGATGGCGGCATCCCTCGTCACCCTGCGCAGCATTCCCGGCGTGGACCGTCCCCCCGTGGGCGCGCGCATCCCCACCAGCAAGGGGACGTGCCTGGCCGTGGACGTGGGCGCCAACGTGGACTGCAAGCCCCACCAGCTGGTGCAGTTCGCCCAGCTGGGAAGCGTGTACGCCGAGGACATGCTGGGGATCGAGAACCCCCGCGTGGGCCTGCTGAACATCGGCACGGAGCCCGAAAAGGGCAACGAGGTGGTGGTCGAGGCGTACGGGCTGCTGGAAAAGACGCCGCACCTGAACTTCATCGGCAACGTCGAGGGGCGCGAGATCGTCTCGGGCACGTGCGACGTGCTGGTGGCCGACGGGTTCGTGGGCAACGTGATGCTCAAGTTCTACGAGTCGGTGGCCGGCCTCATCACCGGCATGCTGAAGCGCGAGCTGAGCGACGCGGGAATCCAGCTGGACCTGGACCGCATCTTCCGCAGCCTGGACTACGCCGGCATCGGCGGGGCGCCGCTGCTGGGGGTGAACGGCGTCGTCATCATCTGCCACGGCGGTTCGCCGCCGCTGGCCATCCGCAACGCCATCCAGGTCGCCGCGCAGTCCGTACGGCGCGCGATGGTGGAGCACATGGCCGCGCGGCTGGCCCGCCCGGCCGAAGGAGCACAGCCATGATCCAGGCATCGCCCCGCGCCCGCCTGATGTCCACGGGACACTTCTCCCCCCCGCGCGTGGTGACCAACGCGGAGCTGGAGACGCTCGTGGACACCAACGACGAGTGGATCCGCACCCGCACGGGCATTCGCGAGCGCCGCCTGGCCGACAAGGACACCGGCGCCGCCGACATGGCCGCCGCCGCCGCGCGCGTGGCCATGGACCGCGCCGGCACCTCTGCCGAGGAGATCGACATGATCCTCCTCAGCACGGCCACCCCCGATCGCCTGCTGCCCAGCACCGCCTGCGACGTGCAGGCCCTGCTGGGCGCCCGCAACGCCGCCGCGTACGACTACGCGACGGCGTGCTCGGGCTTCCTGTACGGCCTGTCCATGGCCGAGGCGCACATCGTGGCGGGGCAGGCGGAGACGGTGCTGGTCTGCGCCACGGAGAAGATGTCGTCCATCGTGGACTGGACGGACCGCGGCACCTGCGTGCTCTTCGGCGACGGCGCGGGGGCGACGATCGTCAAGCGGGCCACGGACGGGCGCGGCATCCTGTCGTCGTACATGAAGAGCGACGGCACGCTGGCGGACCTGCTGTACCGCCCCGGCGGCGGCGCGCGCATCCCCCTGGACATCGCGGTGCTGGACGAGCGCTCGCACTTCGTGAAGATGGCGGGCCCCGAGGTCTTCAAGTCCGCCGTGCGCGCCATGTGCGAGGCGGCCGAGACGGCCCTGCAGCGCGCCGGCGTCACGTCGGAGCAGATCGACCTGCTCGTCCCCCACCAGGCGAACATCCGCATCATCGAGGCGACGGCCAAGTACGCCAAGATGCCCATGGACAAGGTGTTCGTGAACGTGGACCGGTACGGCAACATGTCGTCGGCCTCCATCCCCGTGGCCCTGGACGAGGCGTTCGAGCAGGGGCGCATTGCCGAGGGATCGCTGGTGCTGATGGTGGCGTTCGGCGCGGGATTCACGTGGGCAGCCAACGTGGTGCAGTTCTGATGAACGGTGAGCGGATCGCCCTGCTGTTTCCGGGGCAGGGATCGCAGGCGGTGGGGATGGGGCGGGACCTGGCGGAGCGCTTTCCCGCCGCGCGGGCCGTCTTCGAGCAGGCGGACGAGGCGCTGGGGTTCGCGCTGTCCACCCTGATGTGGGAAGGCCCCGCGGAGGAGCTTACGCTCACCGTGAACGCCCAGCCCGCCCTGCTGACGCACAGCGCGGCCGTCTGGGCCGTGCTGAAAGAGGCCGATCTGAACGTCGTCTGCGCGGGCGGGCACTCGCTGGGCGAGTTCAGTGCCTACCACGCCGCGGGCTCGCTCTCGTTCGCGGACGCCGTGCGCACCGTGCGCCGCCGCGGCGAGCTGATGCTGGAGGGCGGCAACGCGCGCCCCGGCACCATGGCCGCCGTGCTGGGGCTGGATGACGACGTGGTGGAAGGCGTCTGCCGCGAAGCATCCGCCGAGGACAGCGTGGTCGTCCCCGCCAACTTCAACGCCCCCGGCCAGGTGGTCGTCTCCGGCGACGTCTCCGCCGTGGAGCGGGTGGGGCCCATGCTGGTGTCCGCCGGCGCCAAGAAGGTGCAGGGGCTTACGGTCTCCGGCGCGTTCCACTCACCGCTCATGCAGGTGGCGCAGGATGGGCTGCGGGCGCAGCTGGAGTCCGCGGCGTTCGGCGCGCCGGCGTTCCCCGTGCTGAGCAACGTGACGGCGCACCCGGTGACGGACCCGGACGAGGCGCGCAGCCTGCTGGTGGACCAGCTGACGTCGCCCGTGCGCTGGGCGCAGTCGGTGCAGACCATGCTGCAGATGGGCGCGGAGCGGTTCCTGGAAGTCGGCACGGGCAAGGTGCTCATCACCATGCTCAAGCGCATCGACAAGGCCGCCGAAGGGCGCGGCGTGGCGCTGGGGACGGCGGATGGGATTGAAGCTTATCTGAACGGCGGGGCGTGAGCGGAAGTACCAAGTGCCAAGTGCCCAGTACCAAGTAACAGACTAGGCACTCGGCACTTGGGACTTGGCACTCTTCTGACGGGAGGCTGGGGTGGAGCTACAGGGTCAGGTCGCGCTGGTGACCGGAGGATCGAGAGGGATCGGCCTCGCCATTGCGCGGGAGCTGGCGTCGGCGGGCGCGCGCGTGGCAGTGGTGGCCCGCGACGGCGCGCGGGCGGAGGCGGCGGCCGCGGAATTGCCCGGGGACGGGCACCGGGGCTACGCCTGCGACGTGGCCAGCTCCGAGGCGTGCAACGCGCTCGTCAAGCAGGTGGAGGCGGACCTGGGCGGGCTGGACGTCCTGGTGAACAACGCCGGCGTCACGCGCGACAACGTGCTGATGCGCATCAAGGACGAGGACTGGGACGCGGTGCTGGACACCAACCTGCGCGGCGCGTTCAACCTGATGCGCGCGGCCAGCCGCGGGATGATGAAGAAGCGCGCCGGGCGCATCATCAACATCTCGTCGGTGGTGGGGGTCACGGGCAACGCGGGGCAGGCCAACTACGCGGCCAGCAAGGCGGGCTTGATCGGGATGACCAAGTCCGTGGCCAAGGAGCTCGCGGGGCGGGGGGTTCTGGTCAACGCCGTAGCCCCCGGATACATTGAGACCGACATGACGGCCGAGCTGCCCGAGGCCGCCCGCACGGCGCTGATGACGAACATCGCGCTGGGGCGGCTGGGGACGCCGGAGGACATCGCACCGACCGTGCGGTTCCTGGCCGGACCGGGCGCGTCGTACATCACCGGGCAGGTGCTGGTGGTGGACGGTGGGATGGTGATGTAGGACGGATGGATGGGGAGCCCGGCCGGCCATGGCGTCCGGGCCCGATCGCTCAAACCAACAGGAGCACGTGAAATGGCGGACATCGAGGCGAAGGTCAAGGAAATCATCATCAACGAGCTGGGCGTGGACGCGGAGAAGGTGACGCCCGAGGCCTCGTTCGTGGAGGACCTTGGCGCGGACTCGCTGGACACCGTGGAGCTGGTGATGGCCTTCGAGGAAGAGTTCGGGATGGAGATCCCGGACGAGGAAGCCGAGAAGCTTCGCACGGTGGGCGACGCCATCACCTACATCTCGAGCAACGCAGGCCAGAGCTGAACCGGACGGGTTTCCCCGTCCGACGGTCTCTGACTTCTTTCCAGACGGGTCGCCCCCCGCGGGCGGCCCGGCCCGAGCTTCCCGATTTTCACCGGAGCGGCTGATGAATCGCCGAGTCGTGATCACGGGGACCGGTCTGCTCACGCCCGTCGGGCTGGACGTCCAGGCTTCCTGGGCGGCCCTGCTCGGCGGGCGCAGTGGTGCCGGCCCCATCACCCAGTACGACGCGTCCGACCACACGGTGCGTTTTGCCTGTGAGGTCAAGGACTTCGATCCTGGGCTGTACATCGACCGCAAGGAAGTGAAGCGCACGGACCGCTTCACCCAGTTCGCCATCGCCACGGCCGTGCAGGCCATGCGCGAGGCGGGGCTGGACGAGTCGTTCGACCAGCTGGACTCCGAGCGCTTCGGCGTGATCGTGGGCAGCGGCATCGGCGGCATCCACACGATGGAAGACCAGCACGCGCGCATGCTGGCCAGGGGCACCGACCGCGTGTCGCCCTTCTTCGTGCCGATGTTCATCAGCGACATCGCGGCGGGGCTGGTGTCCATCCGCTACAACGCCAAGGGCCCCAACTACTGCACGGTGTCGGCGTGCGCGTCGGGCGCCCACGCGGTGGGCAACGCCTTCCGCAGCATCAAGCATGGCGAGGCCGACGTGATGCTGGCGGGGGGCACCGAGGCCAGCATCACGGGGCTGACGGTGGCGGGCTTCGCCAACATGACGGCGCTCAGCACCCGCAACGACTCGCCGGAAACGGCCAGCCGCCCCTTCGACGCCACTCGCGACGGCTTCGTCCTGGGCGAGGGCGCGGGGATGGTGGTGATGGAGGAGCTGGAGCACGCCCGCGCGCGC
>DATING010000067.1:0-5774 GCA_035474555.1 Longimicrobium sp.
GCCGCGGGCGGTGTCCTCCAGCGTGTAGAGGTAGATCTCGCTCGTGGCGCCGGCCATCGGGCCCAGCGCCGCCTCCGCCGCCTCGGGGAGCTGTTCGCGCACCCCCTGCAGCCGCTCGCCCACCAGGGTGCGGGCGAAGTAGATGTCGGTGCCGTCCTCGAAGACGACCGTGACCTGGGCGAAGCCGTACTTCGAGACGGAGCGCACCTCCTCCACGCCGGGGAGGCCGTTGACGGCGACCTCGATGGGGAAGGAAACCAGCCGCTCGACCTCCACGGGCGAGAGCCCCGGCGCCTCGGCGAGGATGGCGACCTGCACGTTGGTCAGGTCGGGGAAGGCGTCGACGCGCAGGGTGCGGAAGGCCCAGATCCCGCCGCCGGCCAGGCCGGCGAGCAGGAGCAGCACCAGGACGCGGAAGCGGATCGCCCAGGCGATCAGGTTGTCGATCATCGGTTCGCTCCCCTTAGTCGTCGTCGACGAGCGACGCCTTGGCGAGCTCGGACTTGAGCGTGAAGGCGCCGCGCGTGACCACGCGCTCGCCGGGCTCGACGCCGCTCACCACCGCCACGCGGCTCGCCGCAGGCCCCGCCCCGGGCGCGCCCGGGGCGATCTCGACCACCCGGCGCTCGTACGTGCGCGGCGCCACCTCCACGAAGACGTAGCGCATGGCGCCGTCGGAGACGACGGCCGACGAGGGGACCGTGAGGACCACGGCGCCCGCGCCCGCCCCGCCGCCGGGCACGTCGATGCTGACCGTGGCGGACATCCCGGGCCGGAGCGTCCGGTCGCCGTTCGGCACGCGGATCAGCGCCTCCAGGGTGCGGGTCTGCGGATCCAGCACGTCGCCCAGCCGCTCGACGCGGCCGGTGAAGCTGCGGTCCGGGTACGCGGCGATCCGCACGACCGCGCCCTCGCCCGGGCGGACGCTCGCGAGCGCGCGCTCGGGGACGTCCGCGCCCACCAGCACGCTGGAGAGGTCGGCGATGCGGAGGATCGGCGTTCCGGCCTCCACCCCGCTTCCCGCGGGTTCCAGGACCTCGAGGATGCTCCCGGCGAAGGGTGCAGGGACCGCGAGGAGCGGCGAGGGGTCGCCGCCCCGCTCCAGGGCCGCGATGGCGCCGGGGCCCGCTCCCAGGAGCCGGAGCCTGCGCCGGGCGGCCTCGACCAGGGCCTGCGCGCCCGCCTCGTCGCCCGTGCCGGCGAGCATGCCGGCGCGCCGGACGGCCTGCGCCAGGTCCGCCTGGGCCGTGAGGTACTCGCGGCTGGTCAGGAGCGCCACTGTCGCGCCCGCGGCGACGCGCTGGCCGGGTACCACCGTCAGCCGCTCAATCCGGCCGGCGGTGCGCGGCGAGACGACGGCGACACGCGCGGGATCGAAGCCGACCTCCCCCGGGACCTGCAGACCTCCGGAGCCTACCGCCGCAGCGGTTTCGGACCCGACGGGCTCACTGAGGATCCGGGCGGTCCGGAACGCCTCCTCGCTCAGCGTCACCCTGCCGGGCTCGCCCGCGGCCTCGCCGGCCTCCCCCTCCTCGGCCTCCGAGCCCGCCTCTCCCGCTTCGGCCTTCGTCTCCCCGGCCTTGTCCGCCTCCTCGCCCCGTCCGTTGGAGCACGCGGCGACGAGGGTGGAGAGCAGGAGCAGGACGAGGAGGGAGCCGCGCCGCCAGATCATCGCTCTATCGGTCATCGTCGTTAGTGGGTCGAAGCGTGGGGGACTCCGCTTCCGCGCCGGTACCGGCCGCGGCGGAGAGCAGGGCGGCGTAGGCGTCCGCCGCGTCGGTGAGCGTCCGGATGCGCTCGATCTCGGCGCGCGCGAGGGCGCGCTCGAAGTCGATCAGCTCCAGCAGGGACAGGTCGCCCGAGGCGTACGCCGCCAGCGCCGCCTCGCGCTCCTGCCGCGCCCCGCGCAGCAGGGCCGCATCGAAGAGGGCCAAGCGTTCGCGCGCCGCCTCGTAGCGCACGAGAGCGGTGAGCAGCGCGCCCCGCACCGAGGCCACGGTCGCGGCTCGCCGCGCCTCCGCGGCCGCCACGGCCGCGTCGGCGGCGCCGAGGGCCGTGCGGTTCGCCCCGCGCGCCGTACTGGGGAGCGAGACCGACAGGCCAAGGGCGGGACCGACCGTGAGGCCGTCCTCCCCTTCGAAGCGCTGCAGCCCCGCCGCGGCGGAGATGCGCGGCCGCTGGCTCGCCAGGACCAAGGCGCGCTCGGCGCGTGCCCGCTCCAGGGCGAGCTCCGCCAGCCGGACGGCCGGGGACCCAGCCAGGAGCGTGGTGACATCGGGCGGGGACGGGAGCGTGTCGCCCAGCGCGGCCTCCAGGAGCCCGCCCAGGCGGGCGGTGGCCTCGCCGGCCGGCGCGCCGCCCAGGAGCGCCTCCAGGATGCTGCGTCCCACCTGCACCTCCGCCAGCGCCTCGGCGCGGCTGCTCTGGATGCGGAGCCGCTCCGTGCGCAGCCGGAGCACGTCCACGTAGCGCGCCTCGCCCACGGAGAAGCGCGAGCGAAGCGCGGACTCGGCGCCCTCCAAGAGCGAGTCCTCCGCCGCAAGGCGGCGCGCCATGCGCTCCCCGCCCGCCACCCGCACGAGGCCGCGGCGGGCCTCGGCGAGGAGCCGCTGCTCAGTGAGCTCCACCTGGGCCTGTGCGGAGCGCACGTCCACCTCCGCCACGGCCCGTGCGGCGGCGCGATGGCCGCGGGGGAGGAACTCCCTCTCCAGGCCGACTCTCGCCGTGGCGCGGCTGAGGTCCACGCCGCCGGGGATCTCCTCCGCCTCGACGCTAAAGCTTACTGGCGGCGCGAAGCCGGTGGCGCGCTGACGCGCGTCGGCCGCCGCCACGGCAGAGCGGCCCGCGGCCAGCTCCGGGTTCGCGCTCCGGAGCAGCTCCAGGAGCGCGGAGTCGGCGGTGGCGGCCGGCACCTGGCCGGCCGCGGCGCCCGCTCGCAGGAGGAGGAGCGCGAGGGAAAGCATCATGACGAACCAAGCCGGCCGCCCTTGGCGGCCAACCATCCTGGGAGGGTGCACGGATCCAAGCTCCATGGGGGCGTTCCGCCAGCGCTCCAGAGGGAACGCCGCCGATAAAGCCCGTTTCGGTGTTTAGGAAGAGATTGCCCGACGCCTGGCCCGTATGGCTCAGGCGCCGGCGCGCACCATGGTGCGCCGCCGGAAATGGGCTACGACAGCGGGGGGCGGGTGCGCGGGGAGCGCACGAAGCTGTGGAGGCTCGCCTGGGGGGAGGCGGCCGGGGAGGGACGCGGGCGCGACGGCGCTGACGCCATCACGCGCTGGGTGGGAAGTACGGGCACCGGCGTGCACGCGCAGGCGCAGCTGCACGAGCACTCGTCGGGGCAGCCGGAGGAATCCTCGCCATCCGGAGTGGCCCCCTCCCACGCGAGCGCGGAGGCCGGCGCCTCCGACGCAGTGCTCCACGCGAATGCCGCGTCCGCCGCTCCGGCGAGGCCGGAGACGAGGAGGAGTAGGACACCCAGCGCGCGCACCCGCCGCAGGGAGCGCCACCGCCTGCCCCCGGTCACCCCGGTCCTGCTGCGACGACGCGTCACGGCTCGGCCGCCCTGAAGGTGGGGCACGCGGCGACCGGCTGGCCCGCCCCCTCGAGGAGCGACGGCCACGAGGAATCGGCGAAGCCACGGAAGAGCTTCGCCTTGACGGTGATCGCGGGCCCGGACAGATGACGAGCAAGTATCATGGGTCGATGATAAGTCACCCTGACGCGGTCCGCAAGCGGCACCGCTACCGTTGCCCCGGGCGAGCGGCAGCTACGACACCCATCCAGGTTTCGGGCTGATCCCGCGGCACGGACGCGGGCCGGTAGGTCCACTCGGTCACGGGCGTGCCTCGGGCACCTGGAGCGCGCGCAACCCATTCAGCACCACCAGAAGGCTGGTGCCCATGTCCGCGGCGACGGCCATCCAGAGCGTCGCATGCCCGCTGACGGCGAGCACAACGAACACGGCCTTGGTGAGCAGCGAGAGGGTGATGTTCGTGCGGATGATCCGCTCCGCCTTCCGCGCGAGGCGAATCGTGGTGGCGAGCTGCGAGAGATCGTCCGCCATCAGCGCGATGTCGGCCGTCTCCAGCGCCACGTCGGTCCCGCCCGCGCCCATGGCCACGCCCACGTCTGCCGCGGCGAGCGCGGGTGCGTCGTTCACCCCGTCCCCGACGAACAGCACGGCGCCATGCCGCGCCCGGAGCTCCCGCACAGCGTCCGTCTTGTCCTCCGGGAGGAGCTCGGCGCGGTACTCGTCCACGCCCGCGCCCGGGCCGCCCAGCGCCGCCGCCACGGCGCGCGCAGTTCCCTCGTTGTCGCCGGTGAGCATGACGACCCGCGCGATCCCGGCGCGGTGCAGCGCGCGGAGCGCCTCGCCTGCCCCGGGCCGCACGCGGTCCGCGATGGAAATCACCCCGCGCAGCCGCACGGGCGCTCCCTCGCCGGCCGCCGTGCCCACCAGCACCGCCGTGCGGCCCTCGCCCGCCGCCGCGGCGACGCGCTCTCCCGCGACTGCCTCCATCGCCCCCAGCTCCGCGAAGAGCCGCTCATTGCCGAGGTAGACCGTCTCGCCGCCGACGCGCGCCCGGAGCCCCTTCCCGGTGATTGCCTGCACGTCGGCGGCGGGCGGGAAGGAGATGCCCTGTTCGTCGGCGTGCCGGAGCACTGCGCGAGCGAGTGGGTGCTGGCTCCGTGACTCGGCCGCCGCCGCGAGCGCGAGCACCGCGGCCGGAGCATCACCGTCCAGCGCGGCGACGTCCACCACCTCCGGCCGCCCTTCGGTGAGCGTCCCCGTCTTGTCGAGCGCCACGACGCGTACGCGCCCGGCGGTCTCCAGGTGCAAGCCGCCCTTGATCAGGATCCCCCGCCGTGCGCCGCCCGCCAGCGCGGAGACGATGGTGACGGGGGTGGAGATCACGAGGGCACAGGGGCACGCCACCACCAGCAGCGCAAGCGCCCGGTAGATCCACGTGCCCCAATCGCCCCAGCCCGCGAGCGGCGGGACCACCATGACCAGCAGCGCGAGCGCGACCACCGCCGGCGTGTAGACGTGCGCGAAGCGGTCCACGAATGCCTGGCTGGGCGCGCGGCTCGCCTGCGCCTCCTCCACCGCGTGGATGATCCGGGCGAGCGTGGTGTCCGCCGCGGGCTTCGTCGAGCGCACCTCCAGCACACCTTCGCCATTCAGCGAGCCGGCGAACACCTCCGCGCCCGGCTCCTTGCCCACCGGCAGCGACTCGCCGGTGATCGGGGCCTGGTTCACTCCGGAGCGGCCGGTGAGCACGATGCCGTCCACCGGGATCTTCTCGCCCGGGCGCACCACGACCGTCTCGCCCGGCTCCACCCGGTCTACGGGCGCGCTCCTCGCGGCCGCCGCGGAGCACCGTCGCCTCCGCCGGCGCCAGGTCCATCAGCGCCCGGATCGCGTTCCGCGCGCGGTCCATGGAGTACGTCTCCAGGAGCTGCGCCACCGCGAACAGGAACATCGCGGAGGCGCCCTCCTCGTACTCGCCGATGAGCACGGCGCCGACCGCCGCCACGGACATGAGGAAGTTCATGTCGAGCGCGCGGCTCATCGCCGCGCGCACCCCGCGCTGGACGATGTGCCACCCGCCCGCCACGATCGCACCCACGGCCAGCGCGGCGGCGAGCCATTCCAGGTGGAGGAGGTGCTCGGCCGCGAGCGACCCGGCCCAGAGGACGCCCGAGAGCGCCGCGAGCACCAGGCGCCCACGGCGCTCCCACCACGTTGTCTCCAGGCGAGCGGCGCCCAC
>DATING010000068.1:0-2346 GCA_035474555.1 Longimicrobium sp.
CCTCGTCCTCCGTCTTCGCCCGCACCAGGCAGTAGACGGTCACGTCGCTGCGGGTCAGCAGGCCGTGCAGCAGGTACGCGCCCAGGTACCCCGTGGCGCCCGTGAGAAAGACGGTGCGCAACGGCCGGGCGGGATCGTACGGCGCGTCCGGATGCAGGCCGTCCACCAGGTGCACGTCCGCGGCGAGCTCCGGGGGCAGCGGCTCGGGCCCGGTCTCCACGCCGCCCAGGATGGCGTCCACGGCGGCGCCCATGCCGGCCACGTTGGGCGCGTTGAACAGGGCCCGCAGGGGCACCTCCACGCCGAACGTCTCGTTCACCCGCTGCACCAGGGGGAGGGCCAGCAGCGAGTGCCCGCCCAGCTCGAAGAAGTCGTCGCGGGCGCCCACGCGGGGAACGCCCAGCACCTCGGCCCAGATGGCGGCCAGGGTGCGGTCCGTTTCCGTCGCCGGCTCCACGTACGTCTCCGCCGCGTCGGCGGCGGGCGCGGGGAGGGCGCGGCGGTCCACCTTGTCGTGGCGCGTCATGGGGAGCGCGTCCATCACCACGAAGGCGCCGGGCACCATGTACTCCGGCAGCCGTGCGCGCAGTCCTTCCCGCAGCGCGGCGGCGGTGGGATGCTCCCCTGGCGCGCCCACGTAGGCCACCAGGCGGCGGCGGCCCGGCTCGTCCTCGCGCACCATCACCAGCGCCTCGCGGACGCCGGGATGGGCCAGGAGGGCGGCCTCCACCTCGCCGGGCTCGATGCGGTAGCCGCGCACCTTGACCTGGTGGTCCGTGCGGCCGCGGAACTCCACGGTGCCGTCCGCCAGCCAGCGCACGCGGTCGCCCGTGCGGTACATCCGCGCCCCGGGCTCGCCGGAGAAGGGATCGGGGACGAAGCGGTCCGCCGTGAGCCCCGGGCGCCCCCCGTAGCCGCGGGCCACCCCCGCCCCGCCGATGCACAGCTCGCCGTGCACGCCCGCGGCGACGGGCCAGCCGCGCCCGTCCAGCACGTAGACGCGCGTGTTCGCCACGGCGCGGCCGATGGGGATGCTGGCCGCGAGCCCCCGCCAGGCCGTGCCGTCCACGGTCTTTTGCAGGGTGGCGCAGACGGTGGTCTCCGTGGGGCCGTAGTGGTTCACCAGCTCCACGGCGCCGCCGGTGGTGCGGGCCCAGGCGTCGGCGCGGTCCAGCGCGGCCGCCTCGCCCCCCATCATCACCATGCGCAGGGGCGCGGGATCCACGGGGCCGCGAGAGGCCAGCTCGTCCGCCCACTGCCCCCAGAGCGCCGCGGGGACGTCCACCACCGTCACGCCGTGCGCGCGGCAGAACGCCAGCGCCCTGGCGCCGTTCAGCTCGCCGGGAGCGGGATGGAGCACGAGCGCGCCGCCGGACACCAGCACGGGAAAGACGTCGCCCACGGAGGCGTCGAACGAGAGCGGCGGCACCATCAGCACGCGGTCCGCCGGCCCGAAGCCGTGCGCGTCCACGAACGCCAGGGCCAGGTTGGTGAGCCCCGCGTGGCGCACCATCACCCCCTTGGGCGTCCCCGTGGAGCCGGAGGTGTAGATGACGTACGCCAGCGCGTCGGGACCGACGTCCACGGGGAGATCGGAATCATCCTCCCCCGCCCCGCCGTCCACGGACACGAACTCCGCGCCCCAGCCGGCCACCGTCGCGGCGTGCACATCCGGCCCCACGACGAGGCGGATGGCGGCGTCCGCCACCATGGCGGCGGCGCGGTCCGCGGGGTTGGCGGGGTCGATGGGCACGTACGCGCCCCCGGCCTTGATCACCGCCAGCAGGGCGACGACGGATTCCAGGGTGCGCTCCGCGACGATCCCCACCCGCGTCTCCGGGCGGACGCCGAGGGCCACCAGGCGGCGCGCGAGGCGGTTGGCGCGCCGGTTCATCTCCCCGTACGAGAGCGCGTCGTCACCCAGGACGAGCGCGTCGGCGTTGGGCGTGCGCGCGGCCTGCGCCTCGATCAGGCGGTGCGCGGGGGTGTGCGACGGAGCGGGGGCGGCGGGGCCGGTCCCGTCCGCCAGCACGCGGCGCAGCTCCTCGTCCGGCAGCAGACGGGCGTCCGCGACGGGGACGTCCGGGTTTTCCGCCACGGCGCCGGCCAGGGCCACCAGCTGGTCCAGGATCCGCCGGGCGGCTTCGGGGGAGAAGAGCTCGACGGCGTAGTCCAGCAGCAGGCCAATCCCCTCGTCGCCGTGGTCCAGCGACAGCAGGGTCATCTCGTAGCGGGCGAACGCCAGCGTCACCGGCACGTGCTGCCACGCGCCGGACGCGCGCGTCTCCTCGGCGGAACCCGCTGCCTCGCCCGGCGCCTCGGCGGCGGGCATGGCGGAGGTGCCGG
>DATING010000069.1:0-5927 GCA_035474555.1 Longimicrobium sp.
CATCGCGCTTGCGGAGGAGAACCAGACGGACGAAGAGCCGGAGCCCTGGCGGCCGTAGTCCTCGCGCCGATTTCCGCTTTGAGAACGCCGCCTCCGGGCGGCGTTTTCGTTGCGGGGACTGGAGGATGACCACGCCGTTCCCCAAGTGAGCGGGCCGGGTTCGCCACCTGCCGGACCAGTTTTGCAACGGGCCTTCCACGGCACTTTTCAGGTCGTTAGGTTCCGCGCGCGATGTCCACCTTTTGGACCCCGCGCCGGCCCGTACGCGCGGCGCCCACCCTGCCGCGCGCCCATGCCCCGCGATCCCCAGCAGCTCGAAACCATCCTGCGCCTGGCCATCGTCCCCGGCGTGGGGCCGGCGCGGCTGTCCGCGCTGCTCGCGCGCTTCGGCAGCGTGGAGCGCGTGCTGGCGGCCTCCGCGCGGCAGGTGGGGGAGCTGCCGGGTTTCGGGACGGAGCTCGTGCGGCGGGTGACCTCCGCCGCCACGCCGGAGGGGCTGGCGCGGGCCCGCGCGGCGACGGCGCTGCTGCGCGAGGTGGGTGCCGTGGTCCTTACGCCGGACGACGAGGTGTATCCGCCGGCGTTCCGCACGCTGCCGGACCCGCCCGTCGTCCTGTACGCCCTGGGCGACGTGCACCTGCTGAACGATCCCGGCGTGGGCATCGTGGGCACGCGCGCGCCCACGGAGTACGGATGCCGAGCCGCGGCGGGACTGTCGCGCGAGCTGGCGCGGGCCGGCTACACCATCGTGAGCGGGATGGCGAAGGGGATCGACGCCGTGGCGCAGGCCGCGGCGCTGGATGCGGGCGGCGCGACGGTGGGCGTGCTGGGGCATGGCATCGACAAGATCTATCCGACCGACAACCGCGCCCTCTTTCACCGCGTCCGAGAGCGGGGGCTGCTGATCTCGGAGCTGCCCCCCGGCGAGGAGCCGCTGGCGGGCAACTTTCCCCGCCGCAACCGGCTGATCGCGGCGCTCAGCGCGGGGGTGCTCGTGGTGGAGATGGGGGAGAAGAGCGGGGCCAAGCACACGGTGGACTACGCGCTGGAGCTGGGAAAGGAGGTGTTCGCCGTCCCTGGGCCCATCGGCTCGCCGGCGAGCATCGGGACCAACCAGCTGCTCAAGGACGGCGCCCGGCTGGTCACCTCCGCCCGCGACGTGCTGGAGGAGCTGCAGGGCGTCGGCCTGCCGCCGGGCCGGGCCCCCGGCGCGCCCTCCGTCGCCGACCTGCGGCCGCCTGCGCGCGTGGCGCCGCCGGACCTTGCGCCGGAGGAGGCGCGCGTGTTCGCCGAGCTCGCCGACGATCCGCGCCACGTAGACGACCTCGCGGCCGCCGCGGGCGTGGCGACGGGCGCCGCGCTCATGGCGCTGCTCGGGCTGGAGCTGCGCGACCTGGCGGAGGCGCTCCCCGGCAAGCAGTTCCGGCTGCGCTGACCGCGCGGGCCGTTCGACTCACGCGAATCCGATCCTTCCGCGAGGAGGCACATGGGCCACCTGACGAAGTGGTTGTTCTTCAACCTGCTGTTCGGCGCCATCCCATACACGCTGGTGGTGGCGTTGAACCAGCTGCAATCGCCGGGGTCGCCGCTGCTGCACCCGTCGTCCGAGGTGCTATTCATCGCCGTCGTGGCGACGTCCAGCGCGCTCGGCGAGCTTTGGGACCAGGACGGGCAGTGGCATCGCCCGCCCGCACCGGACCGGATCCACTGGCAACTCGCGATGCTGGTGGGCGTACTCTCCTCGAGCCTGTTGTATGGAGCGTACGTTTATGCTACATTGGGGAACCCCGGGCGGCCGCATGGCGTGGACTGCTCGGCCTTGGTTGCGTGGGCGGCGAACGCCGGACCGCAGGACCCCTGGCGCAGGCAGATGGTCGTCCAGTGGGGGAGCGCGTGTACTCCGTGGGTGCGCTCTCAGGCATTGTTCTTCCACGTGTCGCTCGTGCTGACCCTGGCCTGCGCGGCGGGGAGTACCGCGGCCATGTATCGATTTCCGCCAAAGAGATGGTGATTGCCATGGCAGAAGGATACGAGTGGGTTTTCGTGATCAGCTACGCCACCATCGCGCTCATGGTGCTGATGCTCTGCTACGAGGCCCGCGTGATGATCGGTGAACACCGTTCCCGCAGGGGCACCCGTGCGGCCCCGCGCACGAAGGGGCCGCCCCCGCGCCTGAAGATGCGGCCGCGGGTACGGAGTTACGGTGGAGAGTGGCGTTCACCGCTGGGCCGCTGAGCCCCAGCGCACCACGAGCCCCCGCGCCGCCGGGGGCTCGGTCGTTTGTGGCCCCTGAAGCGGAACGGACGGCGGGCTTCGGTGTCGTTTATCTCCATGCATCCCAATCCCTTGTTCGATGCACGCGCGCCGGCGGACCGGCCGCGGTCGCTGTACGTGCACGTGCCGTTCTGCACGCGGCGGTGCTCGTACTGCGACTTCGCCGTACAGGCCACGCGCGAGGCACCCACGGCGGAGTGGATGGACGCCGTCGCGGGGGAGATGCGGATGCTGGCGGCGGAGCGCGGGTGGGACGGACCCCTGCGGCTGGACACCGTCTACGTGGGCGGCGGCACGCCCTCGCTGCTGGGCCCGGACGCCATGGCGGCGCTCCGCGACCGGCTGCGCCCCTGGGCGGTGTGGGACGACGACGCGGAGTGGACCTGCGAGGCCAACCCGGAGAGCTTTACGCCCGACGTCGCGCGCGGGTGGCGGGCGGCGGGGGTGAACCGCATCTCCCTGGGCGCGCAGACGTTCCACGAGCCCACGCTGCGGTGGATGGGCCGGCTGCACGGCCCCGACGGCCCGGCGCGGGCGTTCGGCGCGGCGCGGGAGGCGGGGATCGGCAACGTGAGCGTGGACCTGATCTTCGGCGTGCCGGCGCGGCTGGAGCGCGACTGGGGCGCGGACCTGGTGCAGGCGCTGCTCCTGGAGCCGGAGCACGTCTCGCTCTACGGCCTCACGGCGGAGGCCGCGGCCCCGCTGGGGCGCTGGGTGGGCGAGGGGCGCGAGACGCTGGCGGACGAGGACCGCTACGCGGACGAGTACATGCTGGCGCACACCACGCTCACGGGCGCGGGGTTCCAGCACTACGAGGTGAGCAACTTCGGGCTGCCGGGGCTGCGCTCGCGCCACAACTTCGCCTACTGGACGGGCGAGCCGTACGCGGCGCTGGGCCCCGGGGCGCACGCGTTCTATCCGCCCCTGCGGCGCTGGAACGTGCGCTCGTGGGACGCCTACCGCGACCACGTGGCCGCGGGGCGCCTGCCCACGGACGACGAGGAGACGGTGGACGCGGACACGGGCGGGCTGGAGCGGGCGTGGCTGCTGCTGCGCACGGACCAGGGGTGGCCGATGGACGACGCGGGCGAGGCGGTGGTGCGCCTGGCGGACGGGTGGACGGAGCGGCGGCTGGCGCGGGTGGCGGACAGGCGGCTGCGGCTGACGGCGGAGGGGTGGCTGCTGCTGGACACCCTGGCCCTGCAGATGGCCACGGCGGCGGAAGTGGACGAGCGCGCTGCAGCTTTGACAGCCTGAGAGATGCGGCGCGCGCCGAACCCGGCCGGATCGGCGGGTCCGGGCGCGCCCCGGTTTTGCGTGGGAAGTACGCGTGCGGAGGGCCGCGCGCGAATGGGTGGAGGCGTTTGTTCCCCCGGAAGTGGCGGCGGCGCACGGGATTGACCGCGCGCGCGTCCGGGGGCAGATTCATCGGGTTTTGCTCCTGCTTCCCCGGCCGCAGACAATGACGGGAGAACCTCTCTCCGAACGCGAGCACCAGATCCTCGAGGCGGTGATCCGCACCTACGTGGAGACCGCCGAGCCCACCGGAAGCCGCACCGTGGCGCGCCGGTTCCGGCTCGGCATCTCGCCGGCGACGGTGCGCAACACCATGAGCGACCTGGAGGACAAGGGCTACCTGTACCACCCGCACACGTCCGCGGGGCGGGTGCCGACGGACATCGCGTACCGCCTGTACGTGGACGCGCTGATGGACCGGCAGGCGCTCTCCGAGGCGGAGCGCGTGAACCTGCGGCAGGAGCTGCGGCACGAGGGCGAGGGCGCGGCGATCGAGCGGCTGCTGCGCCGCGCCGCGCAGGTGCTGGGGCTGCTGACGCAGGAGCTGGGGATCGCCGCGGCGCCGCGGCTGGAGGACGCCACGCTGGAGCGGCTGGACCTGATCCACGTGAGCGAGCAGCGGGTGCTGCTGGTGATGTCGTTGCGCGCGGCGGGGGTGCGGACGGTGTACGTAGACGTGCCGGCCACCATCCCGGCGGGGGCGCTGCCCCCCGTGGCGGCCATCCTGAACGAGCGGCTGGCGGGGCACACGCTGCGGGAGATCCGCGCGACGCTCCCGTCCCGCCTGCGCGACGCGGTGGGCCTGGACGACCCCGGCGCGGGGCTGCTGAACGTGTTCCTGCAGTCCGCGGACGAGATGTTCGCGCCCGTGACGCGCCCGCAGGACGACCTGGTGCTGGGAAGCGCCGCCGTCCTGGCGGAGCAGCCGGAGTTCGCCAGCGGCGAGCGGCTCAAGTCGCTCATCACGCTGACGGAGCGCCGCGACCTGCTCAAGACGGCCGTCGCGGCGCGCGGGACGGGCGAGGGGCTCAAGGTGACCATCGGCGTGGAGCACGGGGACCCGGCGCTCTCCGGCTTTACCCTGGTGACCTCGGAGTACCACGTGGGCGGGCTCAAGGGCGTGATCGGCGTCATCGGCCCCACGCGCATGCCGTACGAGCGGGTGATCGCGATGGTGGAAAGCACCTCGGCGCTGGTGAGCGAGCTGCTGGTCTGAGGATCGGCGGACCGGCTCGAGTGGATCTGCTGCGGCGGATGGGTTTCCTCGGCTGTTCCGGATCTGTCGCATCTGCGGGGTCTGGGCCGATCCAGGTTCGGCGGCATGGGCGAAGTCCGGACTCTTCGATGCTGGCGAAGTCCGGGCCAAGCGAATGAATTCGCCGCAACGAACACACGAAGTCCGCCTGCGCGGACTGTCCGTCACGGGTGGGTGCCACGCCGGCAGCCAGCCTCCTGCGAGGACCGGGTTCTCCCCCTCTCCCGTATGGGGCAGGCACCTGAGGGTGCCGACCGGTCGTGTACGGGAGAGGGGGCCGGGGGGTGAGGGCCCCGCCCGGAACCCGGCGGTCCGGATTGCCGTTGCGTGAGGGATGCGCGCCCGCAGGGCCGAGACCCCGGAGCGGCGGGGCAACAGCAGTATCGTTGCCCTGACGCGGAGGGGGCTCGGCGCCGTTGGGCACAGTTGTATCGTGCCCTACGGCGCGCGCAGCCCGGCCCCCGCTCGCGGGGGACACGCCCGAAGCGCGCAGTGTCGGTTGCCGTTGCCGTTTCTTTGAATCACCGCCTGAAACACATGCGGGACGTGCCATGATGAGCACCGCGATGCGAGACTACTACGAGATCCTGGCCGTCGAGAAGACCGCCGACGCCGACACCATAAAGAAGGCCTACCGCAAGCTGGCCCTCCAGTACCACCCCGACCGCAACGGCGGCGACAAGGAGGCGGAGGACAAGTTCAAGGAGGCCACCGAGGCGTACGAGGTGCTGCGCGACACGGACAAGCGCGCGGCCTACGACCGTTTTGGCCACGCCGGCGTAAAGCGCGGCGGCGCGGGGGCGGGCTCCGGCGGGTTCAGCGGCGGCTTCGGCTTCGAGGACGCGCTGAACATCTTCATGCGCGACTTCGGGGGCGGGTTCGGCGGCGGGTTCGAGGACCTGTTCGGCGGGCGCCGCGGCCGCGGGGGCGTGCAGAAGGGCAAGGACCTGCAGGTGCGCCTGCCCATCACACTGGAAGAGGTGGCGACGGGGGTGCGCAAGCGCGTCTCCATCCGCGCGCTGGACCCCTGCGCCACCTGCACGGGCACGGGCTCGGCGGACGCGGGCGAGGCCGCGCCGTGCAACACCTGCCAGGGCGCGGG
>DATING010000070.1:0-3098 GCA_035474555.1 Longimicrobium sp.
GGCGAGGACGATCCCCGCGTGCAGCGCCTCCGCGCCGACATTCGCGCGATGGGGGGATGAGGGGGGGCGGATCTTCGTGGCGGATCGGGTTCGATTCGATCGGCGTCGATTCGGATCGGGGGAAGAATCGACGGTGGAAGAATCGACCGGGGCACACCCCGAGCCGGGCGAATGAATTCGCTGCAACAAGTACACGAAATCCGCCTGCGCGGATTGTCCGGCACGGGCGGGTGCCACGCCGGCACGGGCTCCGCGGTGGTGTGAAGTTCAACCTCCCCCAGGGGTTTTGGGGGAGGTGCGAGCCTCGGCGCGTGGTGGGGGCGCCTCCCGGCCGGTCGAGGAATCGACGGGCGGCACACCCCGAGCCGGGCGAATGAATTTGCTGCAACGAACACACGAAATCCGCCTGCGCGGATTGTCCGGCACGGGCGGGTGCCACGCCGGCACGGGCTCCGCAGGGGCATGAAGTTCAACCTCCCCCAGGGGTTTTTGGGGGAGGTGCGAGCATAAGCGAGCGGTGGGGGCGCCTGTGGGAGCCCGCCCACCCGATGGACATACATCTACGACCAGACTGACATCGTGAAGCGGATCTGCGTGTTTTGCGGCTCCAGCCCCGGCGCCCGCCCCGAGTACGCCGACGCGGCGCGGGCCATGGGGCGGGCGCTGGCGGAGGGCGGCATGGGGCTCGTCTACGGCGGCGGGCGCGTGGGGTTGATGGGGATCGTGGCCGACGCGGTGATGGAGGCCGGCGGCGAGGTCGTCGGCGTGATCCCGGACGCGCTCATGCGGCGCGAGGTGGGGCACGCCGGCGTCACGGACCTGCGCGTCGTGGGCTCCATGCACGAGCGCAAGGCACTCATGGCGGACCTCTCCGACGGCTTCGTGGCCATGCCCGGCGGCTACGGCACCTTCGAGGAGTTCTGCGAGGTCATCACTTGGTCGCAGCTGGGAATCCATCCCAAGCCGTGCGGCCTGCTGAACGTGGCCGGCTACTACGGGCCCCTGCTGGCCATGTTCGACCACGCGGTGGCGGAGGGCTTCGTCCGCGCGCAGCACCGCGGCTTGGTGCTGGAGGACACGACCCCCGGCGGGCTGCTGGAGAAGATGCGCGGCTTCGCCCCGACGGCCACGGAGAAGTGGATCCTGCCCGGCGAGCGCTGATCGCGGCGCTTGGACGTTGCCTCCCACGGGCTTACACTGATGATGCGATTCGACATCCACCCTTCCGCCGGTCCCATGCGCCTGATCCCCGTGCTCGCCGCCGTGCTCTCGCTCCTTCCCGCGGCGGCGGCCGCGCAGCCGCCCGGCGGGCCCGTGCTGGGCGTCGCGGGGTGGATGCCCCTGCTGATGCTGCTAGCCGGGGTGGTGCTGCTGGCCGTGGAGGTGTTCGTGATCCCCGGCTTCGGGTGGACGGGCGTGCTGGGGCTTCTGGCGGCAATCGGCGCGGTGATCCTGGCCCTCTCGCCCGGGCCGGCGGACGCGGCGCTGACGTTCGGCATCGTGATCTCCAGCCTGACGCTGCTGGGCATCGCGCTGTGGCACGTGGGGTCGCGGCTGCGCGCGGGGCACCCGCTGCTGGGCGGCATGCTGCGCCGCGACGAGGGGTACATAGCCTCGCTGCCGCGGCCCGAGCTGGAGGGGCTGGACGGCATTGCCCTCACGGACCTGCGCCCCGCCGGCACGGCGCAGATCGGCGACGAGCGGCTGGACGTGGTGAGCGAGGCGGGATGGATCTCCGCCGGCTCTCCCGTGCGCGTGCTGCGCGCGGAGGGCTACCGGCACGTGGTCCGCGCCGTCCCCCTCCCCCCGCCCGCCCGCGAGCCGGCGGACGAGACGTCCGGCGGGGGCTGATCCACGCGGGACGGAATCCAGTACGCCCGCTCCATCGCGGAGCGGGATTCCGCCGAATGACCTGTACCCGTCCGTGCCCTCCGGCCAAGTGCAGCAGCAACTCGCAACTTCTTTGGTTCCAAGCACGTACCACGCATCGCCGCCGGCGGGACGACCGCCGCGGCCCACCGGACTTCGCCCGCGGCGGGCGAAGCACTCCCCCGACAGGACACACGGCCATGGATCCCGGAACCTCCGCCTTTCTCCTCATCATCGGCATCCTCCTCTTCATGGGGATCTTTCTCCGGTTCATCCCCCTGGGGCTGTGGATCCAGTCGATGTCGTCGGGCGTGTACGTGGGGCTCGCGCAGCTGTTCGCCATGCGGCTGCGGCGCGTGAACCCGGCGCGCATCGTCCACCCCCTCATCACCGCCCACAAGGCCGACCTGCCGCTGGACGCGGGGCAGCTGGAGGGGCACTTCCTGGCCGGCGGCAACGTGGAGCGCGTGGTGCAGGCGCTCATCGCCGCGCAAAAGGCGGGGATCACGCTCAACTTCCAGCAGGCCACGGCCATCGACCTGGCCGGCCGCGACGTGCTGGAGGCCGTGCAGACGTCCGTGAACCCCAAGGTCATCAGCACGCCCCGCGTGGCGGCCATGGCCAAGGACGGCATTCAGCTCATCGCCATCGCCCGCGTGACGGTGCGGGCCAACATCAACCGGCTGGTGGGCGGCGCGGGCGAGGAGACCATCCTGGCGCGCGTGGGCGAGGGCATCGTGAGCACCATCGGCTCGGCCGTGAGCCACAAGGCGGTGCTGGAGAACCCCGACAACATCTCCAAGACGGTGCTGAGCAAGGGCTTGGACGCGGGGACGGCGTTCGAGATCCTGTCCATCGACATCGCCGACGTGGACGTGGGCAAGAACATCGGCGCCGAGCTCCAGACGGACCAGGCGGAGGCCGACAAGCGCATTGCCCAGGCCCGCGCCGAGGAGCGGCGCGCCATGGCCGTGGCGCTGGAGCAGGAGAACCGCGCCCGCGTGGAAGAAGCCCGCGCCAAGGTGGTGGAGGCCGAGGCGCAGGTGCCGCTCGCCATTGCCGAGGCGTTCCGGCAGGGCAACCTGGGGGTGATGGACTACGCGCGGTACCAGAACGTGCAGAGCGACACCTCCATGCGGCGCGCCCTTGCCGGCCCCGGCGGCGGCGCCGCGCCGGAAGGCTCCAAGGACAGCTGACCGATGGAAGCAATCATCACGCTGCTGGTGATC
>DATING010000071.1:0-2703 GCA_035474555.1 Longimicrobium sp.
GCTGTCATTCCGAACGAGGAACGAGCGAGGAATCTACCCGCCCGTGGCAGGTGGAGCGCCTCCCGCCGCGATCTCGCCCTGCCCCAACCCTCCCCCAGGGGTTTTGGGGGAGGGTGGGCGAGGTTTACGAGCCCGGGTGGGGGCGCCCTCGGGCTCCGCCACCGCGCCGGAACCGTCCCGCGCCATCTCCCTCCCCCACGCAGTTTGTGGGGGAGGGCCGGGGAGGGGGGCGCCCGCCCGTGCACCGCTCCCCGCCTCTCCCGCCGAAGCCCATCCCGCGCACTCCTCCCGCAGTGCCTACTTCGCCGGGTACAGGTGCAGCAGGATGTCGAACACGTCGCCGTGGCTGGCGTAGCGGCGCTCGTACTCCTGGATCATGCGGTAGCCGTGGCCGTACACGTCGCTGCGGGCCTCCTCCGCGGCCACCCACTCCGGCGCCAGCCCGCGCCGCTTGAGGCACTGCAGCGCGGCCCACTGCGCGTGTCCTTCCGTCAGCAGCAGGCCGTGCTCCTGCGTCATCCGCTCGTAGTCCAGGTAGCTGAACTGCCAGATGTGCGTGAGCTCGTGGACGATCACGGCCAGCGTGGTGTGGTACGGCTGCCCGTTCTCCACCAGGATGGCGAAGTCGTTGCCCTCCCGCCGCGCCACGCCCGTGGAGCGCTGGTCGAACTCCGCCGTGGGCATGAAGGGCCGCCCGGCCGCCTCCTGCACCTGCGCGGCCCCGCCGAACTGCACCTCCACGTCCTTGCGGATCTTCTCCCCCAGGTGGTGGACGAGGAACTGCCGCGCCTCGCCGTACACCTTCTTGAGCGCGTTCACGTCGTCCACCGCCGTGGCGCGGCAGTCCGCGCAGCGCTCGCGGCCGTCCTCCAACTGGTCGAACTCCGCGTCCGGCAGGGTCCGCCCGCAGAAGTCGCACTGGCGCGTGCCCGCCGACCCCGCGTCCGCGCCCCGCCGCTCGCCGCGGAAGAACGCACGCCGCTCCTCGCGCCGCGGGTTGCGGCCCTGCAGCAGCGAGTGCAGCACGGCGTGCGCGTTCCGCAGGTCCAGCCCCGCCAGCGGCGCCGCGCCCCCGAAGCGCAGGTAGCGGTCACGCTCCAGCGCGGGCCGGCGCCAGCTCTCCTCCGTGCGCTCCTCGTCCTCCACCACCCAGGCCAGGTAGTCCTCCAGCAGCGCCATCACGTCCGCGCGCCGGTCGAACAGCGAGAGCACCAGCCCCAGCGGCGCGTGCGCATCCTCCAGAAAGTACAGGACGATGGGCGACCCGCGCGTCTCCGCCCCCGTGCCCGCCGCCGGCGCCGCTGGGATCGGGGGATCGGGGTCCGCGCCCATCAGCGGCATCAGCGCCTGCATGGCGTTCCCCGTCCACCGCTCCGCCGAGCCCGGCGCGCAGGCGAGGAGAAAGTCGTGCGTCTCGGGATACAGGGTGCGGAACGCCTCCTGGAAGAGCACGGCGAGCGTATCCGCCAGCTTGTCCCGTCCCTTCGCGTTCAGCGGGCCCAGCGGGGTAAAGCGCAGGCGCAGCATCCGCCCCTCGCCGTACACGCGCTCCGGCACCTGGCCGGGATCCAGTTCCGTGAAGGCGCCGCCGCCATCCGCCAGCCGCAGCTCCCGGCCGAACGCGTAGTAGCCGGGCGTGCGGACGCGGAAGGTGCCCCGGCAGAGCGCCGCGTCGATCTCCCATCCGCCCGTGGTGCGCCGCTCGTGGTGGGCGCGCTGCTCCGACGGGCGCACCTCCTCCAGCGTGACGACTCGCGCGGGGCGGTAGACGGCGTACTCGTCCGCCGTCTCGTGGTCCACCCACACGATGCCGCTGGCCGTATCCACCCACTCCACCTTGAACGGCTTGCCGTGGAACGCGTGCGCCTGGCCGGGGAGGTAGGTCTGGTACAGCCGGTCCTGCTCGATCCATCCCAGCACGTGCTCGCCCCGGTCCACGATGCGGAAGCGCCGCAGCCACGCCAGCGCCTCGTACTCGCGGATCTCCGGCGACAGGCGGTACGCCGTCTCGTCCACGAACGCGTCCTGCCGCTCGTCGTAGCGCGTGCGGCGCTGGATGGCGAGCAGGTTCAGCTCCACGGGGTCCATGTCCAGCACGTCGCGGAACAAGCGCGCGATGGATTCCTCCACGTGCATGGCCCCGGGGAGAACGGCCCGCAGCTCGCTCAGCACCTCGTGCTCCGTCAGCACGCCCGTCGTCAAGCGCTCCATCAGCGTCAGCGCGACGACCAGGCGGCTGTCCGCGATCCGCGGCGACAGCGCCAGCAGCGGCGCCTGCGCGAAGTACTCCAGGTTCGCGGCCAGGTAGTCGCGCAGCAGGTACGGCGGGGAAACCACGTGCACGAAGGCGGATTCCGCCCCCAGCGGCAGCCACGTCCGCAGCGCCGTCACCAGGTTGTGGTCGCGGTCGCGCGCCAGCACGAAGGCGCGGTCGCGGCGCGGCAGCAGGTGCGGCAGGGCGGGGACGCCCACCGTCTCGTACGTGGTCCCCGTCAGCGCGGAGGCGGGGACGGGCTGCATCAACCCCGCGCGGTGGTTCTCCAGCTCTTCCAGGTACTCCGCCCAGGGGAGCCCTTCCTGGTCCACCAGGTGGATGGGGGACACGTGGTCGCGCCAGGCGGGGAGCGCCAGCACGGCCTCCGCGCCCAGGTCCGCCCCCGCGGAGCCCAGCAGCACGCGGTCCTGGAAGCGGCCGCCGCTGGT
>DATING010000072.1:0-2822 GCA_035474555.1 Longimicrobium sp.
GACGGCGTGTACGCGTTCAGCCACCCGTACGGCTGCAGCCAGCTGGGCGACGACCTGGGCAACACGCAGAAGGTGCTCGCCGGGCTCCTCCGCCATCCCAACGCGGGCGGCGTGCTCGTGCTGGGCCTGGGCTGCGAGAACAACCAGATGGACGAGTTGCTGGCCCTGGCCGGCGACGTGGACCGCGACCGACTGCGCTTTTTCAACACGCAGGACGTGGTGGACGAGGTGGAGGAGGGCGTGGATGCCGTCGGCGAGCTGGTGGCGGCGATGGAGCATGACGCGCGCACGGTTTGTCCCGCTTCGGAACTAATCCTGGGCCACAAGTGCGGCGGATCGGACGGGTTCAGCGGCATCACGGCCAACCCGCTGGTGGGGCGCATCGCGGACCGGCTGACGGCGATGGGCGGCGGCGTGCTGCTGACGGAGGTGCCGGAGATGTTCGGCGCCGAGCAGGTGCTGATGAACCGCGCCGCGGACGAGGGCGTGTTCGGCGAGGTGGTGGCGATGGTGAACGACTTCAAGGAGTACTTCCTTCGCCACGACCAGCCCGTGTACGAGAACCCGTCGCCCGGCAACAAAGCGGGCGGATTGACGACGCTGGAGGAGAAGTCGCTGGGCGCCATCCAGAAGGGCGGCAGCGCGACCGTCCAGCGCGTCCTCCGCTACGGCGAGCCCGCTTCGACCGGCGGATTGTCGCTGCTGGAGGCGCCGGGGAACGATGGCGTGTCATCCACGGCCATGGTGGCCAGCGGGGCGACGGTGCTGCTCTTTACGACGGGCCGCGGAACGCCGCTGGGCTTTCCCGTGCCGACGATCAAGATCAGCAGCAACAGCCACATCGCGGAAAAGAAGCCGCACTGGATCGACTTCAACGCGGGCGCGCTGCTGGACGGCGCGGCCACGCTGGATGGACTGGCGGACGAGCTGTTCGCGCGCGTGCTGGACGTGGCATCCGGGCATGTGCGGACGAACAACGAGACGCACGGCTACCGCGAGATCGCCATCTGGAAGGAAGGCGTTACGCTCTGAGTCTTCTTGCGTGGGCCGGATTTTACGGACATTGGCTCACACAGGGGGAAAGAGGGAAAGGGGAAAAGATACGGAATGTTCTCCGTTCCCCCTTTCCCCCTGTGTGAGACCATCTTTTTTTCACCGGATCGAACCTGGCAATGCCGCTGCCCCTGCTGAACCGCGCGCTGGTGACCTCCGCTGCCTTCCAGGCGCGGACGGACATCGGCGTGCCCGCGCCGGAGCTGCTGGACCTGCCGGAGCGCGCGGTGCAGTGGGGCACGGGCGCGTTCCTGCGCGGGTTCGTGGAGCCGTTCCTGGACGCCGCCAACCGCGCCGGCCGCTTCAACGGGCGCGTGGTGATGGTGGGATCGACCGGGAGCGGGCGCGACCGCGTGCTGGCGGAGCAGGACGGGCTCTACACCCTGAGCGTGCAGGGCATCGACGGCGGCGCGCCCGTGCACGAGCAGCGCGTCATCGGCGCCGTGAGCCGCGCGCTCTCCGCCGTGGACGAGTGGGACACGGTGCTGGAGCTGGCGCGCAATCCCGACCTGGAACTCGTCTTCAGCAACACGACGGAAGTGGGGATCGTGCTGGACGAGGAGGATCGGCCGGACGCCTCCCCGCCCCGCTCGTTCCCCGGCAAGCTGACGCGCTTCCTGCTGGAGCGCGCGCGGACGTTCGACTTCGATCCCGCGCGCGGCGTGGTCGTGCTCCCCTGCGAGCTCATCGAGGACAACGGCGACAAGCTCAAGTCCATCGTCCTCGCGCTGGCGGAGCGGTGGGCGCTGGACCCGCGCTTCCGTGGATGGATCGAGGACGCGGTGCCGTTCTGCAACACGCTCGTGGACCGCATCGTCCCCGGCACGCCGGCGGCGGACGCGCGGGCACAGGCGGAAGCGGCGCTCGGCTACCGCGACGAGCTGCTGACGGTGGCGGAGGCGTATCGCCTGTTCGTCATCCAGGGCGGCGACGACCTGCGCGCGCGGCTGCCATTCGCGGACGTGCCCGGCGTGACGGTGACGGAGGACGTGGCGCCCTACCGCGAGCGCAAGGTGCGGATGCTGAACGGCGCGCACACCATCACCGTGCCCGCAGCCCTCCTGTCCGGCTGCGAGACGGTGCTGGATGCCGTGCGGCACCCCGTCGTCGGCCCGTTCCTGCAGCGCGCCATGCTGGACGAGATCGTCCCCACGCTGGATGCGCCGGGCTCGGAGGCGTACGCGCGCGCCGTGCTGGACCGCTTCGCCAACCCGTACGTAAAGCACGCGCTGCACGACATCTCGCTGCAGCAGACGATGAAGATGCGCGTCCGCGTGGTGCCCACCATCGTGCGCTACGCCGAACGCATGACGCGCGTGCCCGAGGCGCTGGCGTTCGGGTTCGCCGCGTACCTGCGGATGGTGCGCGAGGGCCGCGGCCTGGCCGACGACCAGGCGGAGCGCGTGCGCGGCCACTGGTCGCGGTTCCCGGACGGCGCCGAGCCGGACGTGGCCCGCGCCGTCTGCGGGGACGCGGAGCTGTGGGGCACGGACCTGTCGCGCGTCCCGGGCTTTACCGCCGCGGTCGCCGGCGCGCTCGTCCGCATGCGCACCCACGGCGTCGCCGCCGCGCTGGAGCAGCAGATGAGCACCGTCGTATCCGCGTAATTCTCGTCAGAGCAGGGCTTACGGCAGTTCCACGCAGAGACGCAGAGACGAACAAAAGAGACGCAGAGAAAAGATGGGGAGATGGTCGAGGCGTGTTGAACCGGTTCTCTGCGTCTCGTCTTTTTGGCTCTGCGTCTCTGCGTGAAACCGTTTTTCGCTCGT
>DATING010000073.1:0-3774 GCA_035474555.1 Longimicrobium sp.
GAACTGCGGATTCGTGCACCGGGGCAGCCATCCGTCGGCGCCCCCACCCGCTCGATATCTCGCGACCTCCCCCAAAAACCCCTGGGGGAGGTTGATTCATTTCCGCCCGAGTTCGTGCCGGCGTGGCACTCGCCCGTGACGGACAATCCGCGCAGGCGGATTTCGTGTGCTTGTTGCAGCGAATTCATTCGCCCGGATGGAGTCCGGCCCGCCGCCTCTTGAATCCGCTCACGACACGCTCGCCGTCCCTCAGCCCCCTTCGGTCGCGCCCCCTTCGGCCGCGCCGCGCTCCGCCAGCAGGGCGACGGCGGAGGCGCGTACGACATCCACCGATTCAGTGGCGGTGACGTTCATCCGCAGGTCGTGCAGGCGGCCGTCGTGCAGGCGGTAGATCCAGCCGTGCACCGACAGGTCCTGCCCGCGCGCCCACGCATCCTGCACGATGGTGGTCTGGCACACGCTGGCAGCCTGCTCGATGACGTTCAGCTCGCACATGCGGTCCAGCCGCGCGGCGGGGTCTTCGATGCCGGCGAGGGCGTCGGCGTGCTTGTCGCGCGCGTCCTGCACGTGGCGCAGCCAGTTGTCCGCCAGCCCCACCTTGACGTTGTTGAGCGCGGCATTCACGCCGCCGCAACCGTAGTGGCCCACCACCATCACGTTGCGCACCTGCAGCACGTCCACGGCGAACTGCAGCACGGACAGGCAGTTGAGGTCCGTGTGCACCACCACGTTGGCCACGTTGCGGTGCACGAACAGCTCGCCCGGCAGCAGCCCCACGATCTCGTTGGCCGGCACCCGGCTGTCCGAGCAGCCAATCCACAGGTGCTCCGGCCGCTGCTGTTCCACCAGCCGCGCGAAAAAGTGCGGATCGCGGTCCGTCATCCGCTTGGACCACGCACGGTTGTTGTCGAACAGGTGCTTCAGAACGCGCATCTCGTCTGCCGTCTCCGAGTTTTCTGATTGTGGTGCCGGTCTCCCCGCGCACCGCATCCCGCCCAGGGTCCCATCGCTCGTCCGATGTCTACACCCTCTCCCACGCAGTTTGTGGGAGAGGGTGGGTGAGGTTTACGAACCCGGGTGAGGGCCCTGCCCTACCGCTCTCCGAACGCCGCCGCCGCCTCCACGTCCTCGCGCCCGTGCCCCGCAAAGGCGAAGTACGACACCATCGCCAGGGCGAACAGGGTGGCGAAGAGGAGCTTGATCTCGCGCGGCAGGTCCGACGGTGAGATGAAGCCCTCGATCATCCCCGCGATCAGCAGCATGATGGCCGTGCCGCCGATGAGCGACACCGCCTCGCGACCGCGCGTCACCAGCACCTCGCGCCGCGTGCGCCGCCCGGGGAACAGGATGGCCGAGCCCAGCCACAGCCCCGCGCCCCCCGCGATGCAGATGGCCGTGAGCTCGATGATCCCGTGCGGAAGCACGAACGTCCACAGCTGCAGGCTCTGCCCCTCGTTGCTGAACGCCCCGGCCACCGCGCCCAGCATGACCCCGTTCATGATCAGGATGTAGACGGTCCCCACGGACGCCAGCACCCCGCCCGCGAACGCGATGAACGTCACCTGCACGTTGTTGCGCACCAGGCTGGTGGCCAGGGCGGGCATGAGGATCTCCGTCTCTTCCACGTACCCCTCGCCGCGGGCCTCCTTCTCCGCCGCCTCTTCGGCGCGGTCCAGCAGCACGGCCGGCAGGATCTCGCGGGCCAGCTGCGGCTCCCCGCGCAGGGCGGCAAAGGAGAGCAGGGCGGGAAGATAGAAGAGTGCCGACGCGATGGCGATGGGGCGCCACAGCCGCCGCACCAGCGCCGCGAACCCGCCCGTGATGAAGGCCCGGAAGCGCGACCAGCTGCGGCTGGGGGGGCGGTACAGCAGGTTGTGCCCCGTGCCCACCATCCGCTCCACCGTGTACAGCAGCTCCGGCGAGCCGCCGTAGGTGCGCGCCCGCGCCAGGTCCGCCGCCATCTCGCGGTACAGCGCGGCAAAGCGCGACACCTTGGCCTCGCCCAGGTGGTCCAGCCCGCGCCCCTTGGCCTCGTCCAGCAGCTTCTGGTACTCGTTCCACTGCGCCCGCTGCCGGCGGACGAGCGCCGTGGCCTGCGCCGTCCCCGAGCGGCCGCCGCCGCCCGCCGCCTGCCGCCGCACCAGCTCCTCGTCGTGCACGGTGGCCAGAAAGGCGTCGGGGCTCATCTGCCAGCGCCGCGTGTCCTCGGGAAAGTGGCGGTCCACCCGCGCCATCAGCTTGCGCGAGAGCTCCGCCCGCACGGCCCCGTCCAGCGCGTCGCGGCGCGAGGCGTACATCTGCACGGCCGCGAACTCTTCGTCCGTCATCCGTGGCGGGCCCAGGGGCGTGGCCTGCGTGCGGGCCGTTTCCTCGGGGATGGGCTGCCCCGTGCGGTCGCGCACCACCACCGTGCCCGCCGCCAGGTCACCGATGCGCTTGGTCTGCGGATGCAGCATCATGGACAGTCCGCCCACGGCCCACGACGGCGGCGGCAGGAGGTCGATGACGCGCAGCAAGTTGCGCACGGCGGCGGCGCGCATGGTGACGGGAAATCCGCCGTCGTGCACCACGCGGATGCCCATGCGGCGCTTGCCCGGCGTCTGCCCGTCGCGGAGCCCTTCGAAGAACATGAAGTAGCCCCACTGCAGCACGAACCCCACGAAGATGGTGATCCCCAGCCCCACCCCCGTCGCCAGGTTCTCGCCCAGGGCGCGCCCCGCCGTCCTCATGGCCAGCCACATCCCCGCCCAGCCCAGGATGATGAGCAGGTAGTCCAGCAGCATGGCCGTAAAGCGGGAGCCCAGGTCCGCCAGCTCGTAGCCGATGGACACGTGCTCCGGGGTCTCGACGTCCACCTGCCGGTCGGTGAGCAGGTGCGCGGCGGTTGCTTGCGCCATGGGCGGATGGTGCGGAGGGAGGGGAGCGCCGGCCGGGGAAGTGCGTTCGATCCGGGCGACAATGTAGCCGGATTCCACGCCCGTGGCGAGTTCTTCGGGGTGATTCGTGGCGGAGGCGGAGAAGGCTGCGGCGCGCCTTCTTCGCGCGGACTCCCACTCCCGGGACACTGTCGTGCGCGGAAGACGGGCATCGCGCCGGCAGCCGGCGGCCCCTCCCGGCCCCTCCCGCGCAAAACGCGCGGAGGGGGGAGAACAGGCCTCGTGCGCGGGAAGCGGGCATCGCGCGGCGGCGGAGAGCCCCCTCCCCCCGGCCCCCTCCCCCGCTTCGCGGGCAGGAGGGGGAGAACTTCGGCGCGCACCGGCATCCCGTTCCGCGCGCCGAAATCGGCCTCCGCCCCAACCCCTCCCCCGAAGTTGGGGGAGGGGTCGCCGGCCGTCGCGAGGAACGAGCGAAAAGGCCGGCGGGGGAGAGGGCCCCCGTCGCATCGCGACGGCATCGCGGCCGCATCGCGGCGGATCACGCCGTCTCCGCCCCTGCCGTTCCCGATGCCGCGCATCCATTCGCCCGGCTCCGCGCAGGTCGCTAGATTGCCGCCGTCCGCGCGGAAATCTCGCGCGGACGGCATCGAAACGCAGGCACGGGAGCGAGGATGGCGGAGGCGCGGATCCACGAAGAAGCACCGGGCATCACCCGCATCGACCACGGGTGGGGCGGGCCGGGGTTCATCGCATCGTACCTGCTGGCGGACGGGGACGACCTGGCGCTGGTGGAGGCCGGCCCCGCGTCCACGCTGGACACGCTGCTGGCCGGCATCCGCGCCGCCGGGCACGATCCCGCCCGCCTGACGCACGTCCTGCTCACGCACGTGCACCTGGA